>DAWB01000215.1 GCA_002505805.1 Methanosaeta sp. UBA80
TATGGGCATCAACAATATGCTCATCGATCCGGCAGTGCTGCCCCTGGGCAGCGGGGCGGGGGCGGCCCTGCGCTTCTCTGTGGCAGCTAAGGCCCGGCTGGGCCTGCCCGTAGGCTCGGGAATACATAATGCCATATCCTCCTGGCCCTGGCTCTCCCGAAAAGAAGCGCTGGCGAAAAGAGGCTGCGATGCGGCAGCGGCGGCTATGCAGCTTCTCTCGGCAGCCGATTTCCTGCTCTACGGCCCCATAGAGATGGCTGAGATCATCTTTCCCGCCGCGGCTATGGCGGACATACTCATAGCCGAGGCAGTGAGGGACCTGGAGATCGCTCCGGCGGAGGGGCATCCTCTGGAGCGGTTAGTCTGATCCGAGGTCACATGTAATCGGTTGAAGATGATACTAATTTTCGAAATTATGCAACTTCGCCTGTCCTTATGCACCTAATAAATAGTCAATGTCTTCATTGATATATTATTTATTAAATTTATCAAGTGCTTCTTTGCTGCACTCCTAATTGTTTCAAGATGCTTTTATAATGAGATCTTATCATTTCTTGCTCGTCTTCTCCAAGGTAACTGTTATGTGCAACTAGATTCCTTAAATCTGCTAATTCATTAATTCTGGTTAAGATCCATTGCAGATCGTCAAAGTGATCTTTAAACATATCCCAGTTATTTGCAATTACAAGACCTAACTCAGAGAAATCCATATAAAAAACATCTGAATCCCCTCTTAACCTAATCCACTTACTTGTCATTTCTTCCCTTTTTCGAGATTCTATTTTGGCTCGAACATCACTATTTAGTTTAAAATTATTAAAATAATTTAATCCATATTTTTTATTTCCTACATCTTCAATGAGCTTCCTTAATGAGTTTTCAACGCAATATAGATATAGATAAACGTGGGTCATTTGACGTCCTTTTTCGAGCACATCTTCCGGTAATATATTCTGCGAGAGTGTTTTTTCAACCAAATCTTGTATTCGGATAATTTCTCTTGACATTTCTTCTGCGGTACTGGTATTAATCCTTGGTTTTGGTATGATTTCACTTTGTGTCACATCATACCCATATGTTCTGTCTACCATGTTGTTGCAATACCTCATAAGCGTCTTATGCTCTTTTTCATCTAGCTCAATGAATTTATTTTCAGGTACATAAAAATAGACTTTCATCTTATAGGCATCCCATCTACTTCCACGAGCAAAATCTGTGGAAGTTTCTATCTGGCACTCAGAGCCTTCTAAAAGACTAACAATCTTATATTCATTTTTACTTTTTAAGTATTTAATTAGAGAATGTAAATACGATGCCGCATAGACTTGGTCCAATTCTGGGTAACTAAAATTATCTGAACTCATGAGCGAATCGCCACGCACAAATAAATGATATTTAATTTAAGGCTTATCATCCCTTCTGCCGAACATTCCTTTTTTCGGATCTCCTATGGATATCGCATTGTCTCTGCTATGCGGCCAAAACCAGGGTTTTTAGGAAGCCTCAAAAGAGGCCAAGATTTTATATTAAAAAATCAAAGGCTATCTCCATGTACCTGTCCCGTGAGGAGGAAGCGGTCTATAAGGGCGAGAGAGGCGAGACCCTGGCCAGGATGATGGAGATTCTGGTAGCTTTGGGCGACATCTACGACGCAGAGAGGCTCGTCCCCGTCCGCTCCGTCCAGATCGCCGGGGTCTCCTTTAAGAATATCGGCAAGGCCGGCCTGGAGTGGATAGCCGACCTGCAAGGGACGGTGACTGTGCCCAGCATCCTCAATCCAGCGGGAATGGACCTGTGCCGCTGGAAAGAGATGGGGATAGATGTGGATTTTGCAGAAAAGCAGCAGCAGGTCATCCAGGCCTATCGAAAGCTAGGTGTTTCCATCGACTGCACCTGTACCCCCTACCAGATCTACGATGGCCTGGCTGGCCCGGGCGACCACCTGGCCTGGAGCGAGTCATCCGCCGTCTCCTATGCCAATTCTGTAATCGGCGCTCGCACCAACCGAGAGGGAGGGCCTTCGGCTTTGGCTGCCGCCCTGGTGGGAAAGACCGCCCTCTACGGCTACCACCTGGATGAGAATCGCCGGCCCACCCACCTAATAGAAGTGGAGGCCGATCTTAGAGGTTCGGATTACGGAGCCCTGGGATTTCTGGTGGGAGAGATGGTCAGAGATGGAGTGCCATTCTTCCGGCTGAGCGGCCTGGAGTCCCAGCCGGGCACGGGCGAGCTGAAGGCCCTGGGGGCGAGCATGGCTGCCAGCGGCTCGGTGGCGCTGTATTACGTTGAGAATGTGACCCCTGCGCCCCCCTCTTGGGGAGAAGAAGAGAGAATCAGCCTGGGGCGAGAGGATATCCTGGAGGTCTACGCCGCCCATCCAACAGAGGGGGCGCAGGCGGTGGCACTGGGCTGCCCCCACTGCTCGGCAGAAGAGCTGGAGGGAATCGCCCGGTTGCTGGAGGGGCGGAAGGTGGTAAAGGAGATGTGGGTGTGCACAGCCCGAAAGACGGCAGAGCAGAACCCCCATCTGGTCAGGATCATAGAGGAGAGCGGGGCCAGGGTCTATTGCGACACCTGCATGGTGGTCTCTCCGGCTTCAGAGAGCCTGGGCAAGATCATGGTCAACTCGGGAAAGGCTCTGGCCTACCTGCCCGGCCTGGCCGGGGTAAAGGCGGGGCTGGGCAGCATAGAAGAGTGCATCGATGCGGCACTGGGAAGGCGGTAGCAATGCAGATCAAGTGCCACCGGGTGGCATCGGGAAGAGCCAGCGGCCCAGCCCTGGTGACCGGTCAGGCCATATCCTTTCTGGGCAATGTCAATCCGGAGACGGGAGTGGTGGTCGATCCGGCCCACGAGCTTTTCGGAGAGAGCATAGCGGGAAAGGTGCTGATCTTTCCGGGAGGCAAGGGCTCCACAGTGGGCTCCTATGTTATTTACCAGCTCAAGAAGAGGGACCTGGCCCCGGCGGCCATGATCAACCTCGTCTCCGAGCCCATTGTGGCCGTGGGTGCTGTCATCAGCGGCATTCCCCTGGTGGACCGGGTGGGAGAGGAGGTTTTGAGGATCAAAAGCGGCACGATTGTAAATGTAGATGCCGATCGGGAGCTGGTCCAATTTTAATCTTCATAGTTTTCCATGTTTTTTCATAATTTTTCTTAATTTTTCCGCAACCGCAAGCCTTTTACACCATTTGCAGGCATGGACTGCCATTTCCTGGAGAGTGACTATGGCATTCAAAGTCCCTGCTGATATCGCCAAGGCGGCCATCGCCGCCGGATGCACTAAATGCAATATGACCTGGAGCAAGCTACTGGTTCTGGGCTTTTTAGCCGGAGCATACATCGCCTTTGGAGCGCTTCTAAGCGAGATTGTGGCCGGAGGGCTGTCCAACGGCAGCATCACCGGGCCGGATGGAGCAGTCTGGAAGCTGGCTCTGCCCGCCGGGCTGATCAAGTTCGCCGCCGGAGCGGTCTTCCCCGTTGGCCTGATGCTGGTGGTCATCGCCGGATCGGAGCTATTCACCGGAAACTGCATGTTCGCCTCCATCAGTATTCTTAACGGCGAGGCCGGGCTGCGGGGCCTGGTCAAGAACTGGTCGCTGGTCTATATTGGCAATTTCCTGGGATCGATATTTGTGGCCTTCTTTCTGGCCTATAAATGTGGATTTTTCGACAGCCTTCCCTGGGCGGGCTGGGCGGCTACAGTGGCCAACACCAAGTGCGGCCTGGACTTCTCCACCGCCTTTCTGCGGGGCGTAGGATGCAACTGGCTGGTCTGCCTGGCGGTCTGGCTGGCCATCGGCGCGGAAGATGTCATCGGAAAGATATTCGCCTGCTGGTTTCCCATCATGGCCTTCGTCACCATCGGCTTTGAGCACAGCGTGGCTAATATGTTCTTCATTCCCCTGGGGCTTTTTGCCGCCAACAATCCGGCCATTTCCGGTAAGCTGGCCGAGGCGGGCATAGCCACGACCAACCTGCTTGGGGCGGAGGGCTGGTACAACTTCTTTGTCACCAACCTGGTGCCTGTGACATTGGGCAATATCGTGGGAGCGGCGCTCTTTGTGGCGGCGCTGTACTGGTATGTCTATCTGAGAGGGCCGCTGTGCACGGTGAAGAACAAGTAGAACCATGGACATATCAGATTTAGCAGAAGATTATCTTATCGATCCGAAAGAAGGAATGAGACGTTTAACCCAAAAGGTTGAGATCCCTTCCTCCGCAAATTCATAGGCTTCTCCGGAGCGGGAGGTCAGATTTCCCTGCAGCAGGGATCTCTGGTGGAAGATGGTTCGGCTGGGCTCGGGCGGTTTGAAGTCCAGGCGGGTGGCCTCGGCCCGCAGCACATCCACTGTGAAATTGAGCTTATGCTCGCCGCTCTCCGCCTCGACCCGGTAGATGGAGGGATAGCCGAGGGTGGTTTCATTATCCAGATGGCCACCGATCTCAGTCAACTTAATCCTGTTTTGGGGAAAGACTATGCTTTTGCCCTCCTTTTCCACTCCTAGAAAAGCCAGCCTCTGCTCTCCAGTGATCTCTCCAAAGCAAAGGCTGAAGCCATCCAGAGGCTCTGCTGCCCAGGCGGTGGTCATCCGGAGATCACTAAGGCCAAAGCGGCCCCAGGCATGGTCGTGATAGCCTTTGCCCAGGATGTCCAGGCTCTTGTTTCCTATGGTCAGACTGCCTCGCACCTGAGATGAGGGCATATAGACCAGCCATTTAATCCAATCGCCGGGAGTGTAGCCGAGGTGAGCCTGAACAGGGATGGCAAACCAGGGACTGGCCAGGGGCTGGAAGGTCAGATCCCATGATATGGCCTCACCTCCGGCGGAACTGCCCTCGATCGAGCCCCATACATGCAGATCAGACTCTCCTTGGGGGGAGAATCCACTGCCGTCAATCTCCAGCATGGGCGAGCGCCTGTCCCCGCCAAAGCCCCCGCTCTGATGCGCCCCAAAAGCAGCAGCCGGCCGCCCCTCCTGCATTGCCAGGGCCTCTACCTCTATCTTTCTATTTTGGGAGATATTGTCCGGATCGCTTAGCAGGTAGAGAAGCATGAGTTGGGTCTCATTGTCCTGGACATAAAAGCGCCACCACTCCTGGTAATTCTGGTCGTCTATGCCGTTTTTCATATAGTGATAGGCATCGTCCTCCGCAGAAGCATCCACAGCTGCTGCGCAGGGATTGACCGGGAAGATGAGGGAGAACAAAGCCATCAACAGTGCCATTTTCAATGCCAGATGCTTGCCCAGGAAGGGTTTCATGATCTTAGATTTGCCTTTCAATCCAAATATATCTATTCTTTGAGCTTTTCTCCTCCGCTCAGCATCTCTTTATTCTCCGGCAAAGGGCCTTCTTCTCCGGTAGCATCGCACTTTTGCTTCATTTTCTCCAGAAGCTTTACCGCCTCCTCCGGGCTTTTGGCCGCCAGGGCTCCGGGCAGATCCCAGCTTCCCAGGCTTATGAGGGGCCGGTTCATCTTCAGGGCCAGAGCCATCTCCGACAGCGTTCCCATCTCACCGGGCAGGGCGATCACGGCATCGGCGCTCTTGACGATGATGACATTTCTGGCCTGACCCATGCCGGTGACGATGGAGATATCCACAAAGGAATTGGCCTCCTCTCTCTCGCCGGGCAGAATTCCTATGGCCACGCCCCCGCCCTCATGGGCTCCCCGGCAGGCCGCCTCCATCACTCCTCCCCGCCCGCCGGAGAGGAGGATATGGCCCTGCCGGGCTAAAAGCCATCCCAGCTGCCGGGCGGTCTCACAGGCCTCAGGGGAGCATACGCCGCCACCAACCACTGCAATTTGCATGAGAGTCCTAAGCATCCGGTGAAACAATAAATATTAGCATGCATTTAACATGATGCCAGACTGGGGCAAGGGGCTTGAGGCAATTGGACCAAAGAAGTCTTCTCAGAGCGGTATTCCGAATTGTCAATCGCTTTATCGTGGTTCCAGGATTCAAGATGGGTCTCGGGAGGTTCATCTCCAATCCCCTCACCGGGAATATCATGGTCCTGGGGATCCGGGGCAGAAAAACTGGAAAGATTCGCTACGCCCCGGTCAGCTTTGCCTGGCAAGATGAGAAGGTCTACTGCTATCAGGGAAAAGAGACCCGAGGCCAGTGGTATCTCAATATCCTGGCCCATCCAGATGTTGATGTGCTCCTGCCTCGGGAGCGCTTCACCGGCCGGGCGGAGCAGCTCCCCGAGGGGCCGGAGCGGCTGAAGGCCTTGAGGATGCTCTTGCAGGGTAGCGGCCTGAGCCGATCAATGTATGGATTTAATCCGGCGGACGCATCTGATCAGGAACTGGAGGAGAAGACAAGGGGAATTCCGGTGATAAGCATCTCTCTAAATCAAGGATAGGCAAATTGCACCCCTGATTGCGTGCTCGACATTATATTAGAGGCCGAGGAATAGTAGGACAATGCAATATGGGGATTATCTTCCTATCCCTTGCTCTCTCAGGGCTTCTTTAATATGCCTCTGCCGATCAGCTCATTGATCCTTGCATCAACCACTCTGACAATCTCGTCCTGGTCCATGAACTGGCCGCTTGATTTTAGCTCGTCCTTATCCGATGCTTCTCTCAGGAAGATGCGCATGGGATTGATAAAAAACGGCTTTTGCCCGTCCCTCAGCCTCTTTCTGGCCTCCTTTAGCTCAAAGACAAAGCCGCTCTTGTTGCTGGGCTTGTCGGGGGTGCCATCCGGGCCGAAGAAGAATGTCTTTATAGCCTCTTTCGATCTCTCAGTCAGCCTGATCTGCTCGGAGCCGCCATTTTTCTCCCCGTTCCCCCCTTCCTCCTTGCCCTCATAAAAGATGTCCTCCGGCCTCTGGCGGATGTACTGCAGAGCAAGGGAAATGACCTGACAGAACCTGTTCTCCAGGGTGCCCTCTTTGAGATAGGCTTTTGGGTCTCCTCCATAGGGATTTCTGAGAAGGATCAGGACCTCGTTTTCTCCCTCACCCATCTTTCGAAGCGGCCAGATGTTCTCCGGCAGAATTCCGGTCTTCCTGGAGAGAGCCTCCCTGATCTTCTCTGAATCGATGTATCCCCGGCAGAAGACAATGGCGAAATCAGCCTTTTCCGGCATGCATCCAAAGAGCTTTCCCCTCTCGCTCAGAGCCTCACCGACCAGAGCTTCCTCCTGATTTCTGGCTCGGGGAAGGGATGCGTAGAGGGGGACAAACAATGGAGGTCGGGAGAGCCCTCCCGAGAAGTGCTGGGCTATAGCCTGGCTGGGTGGGATCTCGTCTGGATAGTCCCGGCTGGCGATTACAGGTTGCATGATCTTATGAATGAAACGGTTGGCAGAGGTGTAATCATTTCCGAATCTCTCAAGCAGGATCTCATTGTCTATGATGATCACGCCATTGGCACCGCTGCCTTTGGTCATAAGATCGTATATCGCACTTATAGCTGCCAGGTTCCTTCTGCCCTCCTTGGAGAACTGGGCTCTATCGGCGAAGTCTCCCAGCTCAGTCAATATTCCCAGGGTAAAGACGGGGTAGTCGGCTTTGCCCTCATTTCTGATATGGTTTATGATGGGATTGATAAAGCCTGTTCCCGTCCCTCCCCCGAAGGAGACAACGAATAAGATGCCATCGCACTCGCCCTCTCCCAAGGTGGTGAAATCCCTTATGGCATTCCAGGCGCTGTCGAATATGGGATTGGGCGCCTGAGTGGAAGAAGAGCCGTTTGGTGAGGGAATGCCTCCTTTCAGATCTACCATCTCCTTAGGCATGGTACG
>DAWB01000184.1:0-5040 GCA_002505805.1 Methanosaeta sp. UBA80
GGTCCGGGCGTTTTATTTCCTGTAGATTATCACCATATTAATTGTGGCAACGAATGTTGAAAAAGACATTTTATCACGCCCGGTCACGCAGGCCACATCCGGAAGAATAATCCTAAGTTTGGAGAAGCAGGCGAAAATTTTCAGAAAGGCTAATTGGTTGCAATTTTCTTAGTGTGCATGATTGGAGAATGGTACCCTCGGATCCTGGGGCGCACATCTTCAGGCGGGCGAAGGTGGGCCGTAGGATCTCAGAGGCAACCTTCTTCCGGCGCTTGTTCGGGGCCGCAATAAGCAAGTTGATTTTGATGTTGGGCCGCATCCATACCAGGTCGAACATATGCAGCAGCCTGGACTAGATGCAGAGAGAAGAATTTAAGGTGGATAAAAAGGATCAGGCGATGTGCTGGAGCTTTTTGCTGGAACTGAAATAGGTATCAAGCCGGGATATGTCTTGAAAAGCTATTTAATCCGGGCATGCTTTCCGATATATTGTGTCAGAGCAGCCAACAGCAAGATCAACGAGGACGGCAGAGAGATCTGATGATAAATTTGAAGGTCTGAGCCCAAGCGAGAGAGTGCGCCTTGAAGAAAGCATGCGGCGCAATGAAAGACTTATGAAGCGCCTGGCCGAAATGTGAGCACTTATTGTCTTTCGGTATTATTCGCCAGCCATTTTCTGACTTCATCAACATGACATTGATAACTAGCGATTTTCAGCAGCACTTCAATTATCTCCTCTTCTCTTGCTGTAATAAAATACCCCTCGCTGCTCAGGATTAATTCTGCGATTTGAAAAGCGGATCTCTTGTTTCCATCCAGAAAGGGATGGCGATCAGCTACGATATGCAAAGCGATTGCCGCTTGCCGAAAGAGATCTTGTTGTGCATTGACCTGGTCCACCAGGTAATCGATGGTACCCTGGCAAAGAACTCCATCTGTACCGCCAAAATTGCTGATTATCAGATGATGGATTTCCAGAATCTTCTCGGAAGTGAGGATCATGATTTCCACTAAGGAACGCGTGGCATTGTTATTACTAGCTTTCGGCGCGCGCTGAGCATCCCTCCTCTTTGGCAGCGCAGGTAAAAGGGATGGTTCTTTCTCGAAGGCGGATCATATGGAAGGTTCTTCCGCGGTCTGGGAGATGAACTCCTGCTTCATGTAGCGAATTAAGCCTCCCGATCTGCTCCATCCCCCGCCGCAGCTTGGGAGCAGTGGCGGAGGCGGCAGATCCTGGGGCAGGCGTGAATAGGTGGATCTTGATCTTGGGCGGCATTCAACCAAAATAGAAATCCTGGATCCTCACCGGAATAGATGGGATCTGCGATGCTCACTATGCATATTCTTCTTTAAGTGTGGCCCCATCAGGATCGATCCATCTCACTCATTATTCTCTCGATCTGCTGCTCCAGCAAGGGAATATCTTGCTCCACGATATCCCAGATCCTAACGACGTCGATCCTCAGATACTCGTGAACGGCAACATTCCTAAAGCCCGATATACTTCGCCAATCAACTTCTGGATGCAGCTCTCTCAAAGAGTGAGAAAGACGTTGCGTGGACTCGGCAAGGATTTGCAGGTTGCGCATGACTGCATCCTGGGTATTTGTATCAGCAAAGAAGAGTCTTTTCCTTCCTCTGTGTAACTCATCACGCGCTCGATGCACTCCTTGATATGAATCAGATAGAGCCGGTCATCTTTCAGAGAGGTACCGCCTCCTTCAGCACCCTGTCTTTGATATACCAGTGCAGCCCCTCCGGGGTTACAACATCAACCTTGCAGCCCAGGAGCTCTTCAAGATCGGCTAGCAATCCCCCTGGGAAGAATGGTGTCCTTCCCGGTCCAACATCAACCAGCAGATCGATGTCGCTCTCTTCATCCGCTTCTCCCCGGGCAGCTGAGCCGAAGATGCGTACATTGCGGGCGCCGTGCTTGGCGGCAATGCTTAAAATCTCTTCCCGGCGGGATTTCAGTAGGTTATTCAGATCCATAGCTACGCACTTCTGCTTTCCTCTTCTATTCTCATCCTTCGGATTTAGTTTTTATCATAGCTGTCTTGCCCTGTAGCTGCAACAGCAGTCCGGCTGGAAGCGTCTTCCGCTATCTAGGAGATGGCCTCCGGCTTCAGATAGCGAATTGTGCCTCCCGATCTGCTCCATTACCCCGCCGCAGCTTGGCAGCAGTGGCGGAGGCGACAGATCCTGGGGCAGGGGCGGCTCCAGGCGGGAGAAGGTGGGCCGGGGGATCTCATAGGCAATCTTCTCCCGGCGCCTTGTCCGGGGCTACCATGAAGGCGGCAATATGACATCGTCCATTGGCAGCAACACAGGAAGCGATCGGAGTGCTGACTATCGGGGCCGTTCAATAAATCTTGAAAAGAACAAAGACCACAAATCATTAAAGCAAAGAAGATATAAGACATTAGCATAATGACTGATGCAGTTATGGTTGATGACGGCCTCCTGATTCCTAAGAGCCTTCTCAATAAGCTTGGTACAGAAAACCTGGAAGTCTTGACCAGGGGCAGGGAGATTGTGATCCGTCCAAAAACCAAGACCAGGCATTATTATGGTTTTATGGGTATCAGCGAGTACAATGAAGTTTTAATAAAAGAGCTAGAGCATGATTGGGAAGAGAGTGGCAAAGATTGAAATTATTATTATATTCTTCTTCAAATCCTATTTTCATAGATGCCAATGTGTTCCTTGACTACACACTTCCCAACAGAGAATTCGGAGAAGCGGTTTCGGATTTCCTAGAGAGGATTGAGCTACAGGATATTGATGCTATTACAACCCCGATCGTCCTAAACGAGGTCTCTTATATTCTGCTCCTTCAAAGAGGAATGGTTATTCTAGATACCGAAAATAGGGATGCTGTCAGAAGCAGAATAAAGGAAAACAGTCATTTCGCTCATCAGTGCTATGATGCGGTTGACATGTTCAATGAATTCATCAGTGGCCTTGATGGCTTGAAATTGATCCCCGTCCAGCCAGAGGATTATTTGCTGGCCTCAGATCTTGGAAGGAACTACAACTTGCTTCCAATCGATGCACTTCATCTGTCGGCTATGAGGCGCTGCCGTATTCGCGATATTGCCACCAGAGACAGGGATTTTGAGCGAGTGGACGGAATTGTTGTCTGGAGTCCATAAAAAGCGTCCAGGAAATAAATCCGGGAAGTGCAGGTATGACGGACTCTGCCCTATAGCTATCCTTCTCACGCCTCCTCCGGCTCGCAGCACTGGAGCAATCTCGGAGAGAACTCCTGCTTCATATAGCGATCGCACCTTCCGATCTGCTCCATCCCCCCGCCGCATCTTGGGAGCAGGGGCGGCTTCAGGGGGGCGGATGCGGGCCGGGGGATCTCACAGGCGACCAATCTCCCGGCGCTTGTCCGGGGCAATTATCATTTGACCCAATCTTTGCACAACAATTCGGCCTGCTCTAGAACAGTCTGTGTCGCTTTCTCTTGCTTGTCTGGAGGATAGCCATATTTCCGAAGCAATCGCCTGATGATCACTCTGAGCTTTGCTCTGGATGATTCCTTTACCGACCAATCACTGGTAAAATTCTTGCGAACTGATTCAACCAGCTCTTGTGCGATCTTATTTAAGGTCTCTTCAGGGGACAGATAAGAGCTGTTGCTCTTTCCAAAACTATGAAAACGTTTAACTGATAAGCTGGAAAATAAAACATGCATGGTGTGACAATGGGCGCGACGATTCATGTGAATGAGGATATTAAGACCCGCTTGAAGCTTCTGGCTCGAGGCAGTGAGACGGAGGACGAAGTTTTGCAGAGGCTGATAAGATACTATGAGGAAGCGGACTTGGAAGAGATCATCGAGGCCAGGTGGGAGCGGCTGCAGAAAGAGAAAGCAGAGTACATACCTCTGGAAGAAGTCTGATGCAAGTTCAAGTTCACCCCAGAGTTAAGAATTACCTGGATGAGAGCGGTGAAAAAGAGAGACTAAAAGAAGGACTTGCCAGGCTGGGCGATGATCCATTCACATCCAGAAGCGGCCTGGATGTCAAGAAGCTCAAAGGCAAGACGCATGATGTCTATCGCCTAAGAATCGGAGAACACCGATTTGAGTATTTTGTGGAGGATGGAACAGTGTGGGTCCAAAACGCATTTCGCAGGGAGCGGGGATATGTGCAGGGACGATAGCTCCTGGATGTCGGAAGCGGAGGCTGGTTCTTCCGGTGATCGCTCCTCTTGGCTCTCGATCTTGTCAAGCAGGACGCAATTATGAAATCAGGGGATTTTGTGCAGCAAGCTGCTGCATAATTCCCGATCTGCTCCATACCCCGCCACAGCTTGGGAGCAGAGGAGGCGGCAGATCCTGGGGCAGGGGCGGCTTCTGGCGGGCGAAGGTGGGCCAGGGGATCTCATAAGCAATCACATCGAGCAGTTCCTGATAATCCCCTTTAAGAATCCCGTTTAACATCATTAGTCGCTATCTTCATCTTCTAAAATATTCAGAATTTTCTCCACTTGTTCTTTGAAAAGTGGTAGATCACCGATGATGACCTGCCACACCTCATCAATATCTACACCGAAATACTCGTGAACGAGTATATTGCGCATGGCTACAATCTGCGGCCACGGCGCTTCAGGATGAGCAGCGTGAAAGTCCCGCCCGAGCTGAGCCGCCGCTTCCCCGATGATCTGAAGGTGGTATACCATCCAGACCTGAATCAATTCGTCGCTCTCCAGGCAATCCCGGCCTCTCGCAGCATATCTCTGGATGCTGGCAATGGCCTCGAGAATATCCCTGAGCTGCTCCTTTGGATCTCTCAAAGAGGCACGGCCTCCCGAAGGACACGTTCCCTGATTCGCGGCTTGATGCCGCGTTCGCTGACCACATCGACCTTGCAGCCGAGAAGATCCTGCAGCTCCAGCCAGAGCCCGGCGTGGTCCAGAAGGCTGCGCCCGGACTCGAACTCAACCAGGAGATCGATGTCGCTCTTCTCGTCATCCTCTCCTCTGGCAACAGAGCCGAAGACGCGCACATTGCGGGCGCCGTGCTTGGCG
>DAWB01000184.1:5053-6840 GCA_002505805.1 Methanosaeta sp. UBA80
GATTTAGTTTTTATCATAGCTGTCCTGCCCTGTAGCTAGAACAGCAGTCCGGCTGCAAGCTTCTTCCATGATCCGGGAGACAGCCTCCGGCTTTATATAGCGAATTCTGCCTCCCCGATCTGCCCCATTCCCCCGCCGCAGCTTGGGAGCAGAGGCGGAGGCGGCAGATCCTGGGGCAGGGGCGGCTTCTGGCGGGCGAAGGTGGGCCGGGGGATCTGAGAGGCGATTTTCTCCCGACGCTTGTCCGGTGCAGCTATGAGTGGTTCGATCTTGATATTGGGCTACATCTCTAAAAATTATAATAACTACTCATACATCTTTGCTAAGGATCCTATCAATTATTTCAATTATGACATTAAAATTTCTAAAGTCTTCGATTTCATTTCTTTCTTCACATATCCACCTACAGAATTCATCTTTATCTAATTCTTTTGTTATTGTACAAACAAAATCCTTATTAATTTTTTTGGTTCTATAGAAACGATTTTCGTTAGCCAAAAAGTAATCTGATTTGAGTAAATCTTCTGGCAAGAGATTTTCTTGGCAAGCTCAAATAGCGAATCTACAATATATGATAATAAAATACTTTTCCCAGTACCATTTTTGCCGACTATAACAAGTGGTTTTGGCGTACCATCTACATTAAAGGATGCAGTCAAATCCAAGGATTCGATTGGGCCTGCATTTTCAATCAAACAATCACTTAAATAAATGATCTTCACCCCTATCGCTTAAAATATATATGGTTAACAGCTTCGTTTTTCTTTCATCGCCTCCACGAAAGCCAGGAACGGCGGCGATGGCCTGCCCGGCCGTGACTTCATCTCCGGGTGGAACTGCGAGGCAAAGAAAAATGGATGCTCGGTGATCTCGCAGATCTCCATCAGGTCCCCATTGGTGCCGGAGAAGATCATGCCCTTCTCCTCGATCTGGGCGATGTAGGCGGGATTGACCTCATAGCGGTGCCGGTGCCTCTCCACTATCTCATCCACGCCGTAAATCCGGTGCGCCAGGCTGCCCTCCTTGAGGTGGGCGGGATAATTGCCCAGCCTCATGGTCGCCCCCATGTCCCTGATCTTTTCCTGCTCCGGCAGGAGAGCAATCACCGGGTGGGCCGTGGCCCCGAACTCGCTGCTGGAGGCCCCATCCAGGCCGCAGACATTCCTGGCATACTCGATGACGGCAAGCTGCATGCCGAAGCATATCCCCAGGTATGGAACCTTCATCTCCCGGGCGTACTGCACCGCCTTCATCTTGCCCTCCGTGCCCCGCGAGCCGAAGCCGCCCGGCACCAGTATTCCGTCCGCATCCCGCAATATAAGGTCCGCCGAGCCGTGCTCCAGCTCCTCGGCGTCGATCCACTGCACATCGATCTTCGCACCGGCCTCGATTCCGGCGTGCTTGAGCGACTCCCGGATGGAGAGATAGGCATCCTCCATGGGATCGGCACATTGAGAGCCCACGGTGTACTTCCCCACAATGGCCACCTTGACACAGCCCTCTGCCGCATCCATCCTGGCCACGAATTCATCCCAGTCTCGCCTCTCCTCCAGGGGAAAGAGCCTCATGGCCTTCATGATGTACCTGGCCAGCCCCTCCGCCTCCATCTGCAAGGGCACGCGGTAGATGTCATCGGAATTGTGAGCGCTTATGACCGCCTCCACCGGCACATCGCAGAAGTGGGCGATCTTGTGCTTGGTCTCGGCCAAAAGGGGCCTCTCGCAGCGCACCACAATCATATCCGGCTGCAAGCCCAGCTGGCGCATCTCCTTGACGCTGTGCTGGGT
>DAWB01000184.1:6867-17825 GCA_002505805.1 Methanosaeta sp. UBA80
CTCCTCGTACTTGAGCTGGCGCATGGCCTCTAAAAAGGGCATGGACTCGATATCGCCCACCGTCCCCCCCACTTCTACCAGGCAGATCTCGCAGCCCCCGTCCCTCGAAACCTGGCGGATGCGCCTCTTGATCTCCTCGGTGATATGGGGGATGATCTGAACCGTCTTGCCCAGATACTCGCCTCTGCGTTCCTTCTCTATGACCGTGCTGTAAACCTTGCCCGTGGTGATATTGTGGTCGCGGGTGAGTTCGACATCCAAAAATCGCTCATAGTTGCCCAGATCCAGGTCCACCTCTCCCCCGTCTTTTAGAACGTAGACCTCTCCGTGCTGGAATGGGCTCATCAGCCCGGCATCGATATTGATGTATGGGTCTATCTTGATAGCTGTAACCTTATAACCCCGGTTCATGAGCAGCCTGCCGATGGAGGCGGCAGTGATGCCCTTGCCGAGGCCGCTCATAACTCCTCCCGTGACCACAATGTATCTCATGTCTTACGCCTTCGGCAACCTAGACTTTAGCGCCATTAATAGCTGTCCCAACATGCTTATAAGATCGATCATTATCGGCGTACCAGATACAGCGGCTGGCAATATATGATGTAGAGGCAACTCTCTCAGGCTCCCGTCAGAGAGAGCAGAACCACTAGAATATAAAACCTGCCACTGCATTTTCCCGCAGTCAAGACTGAGCTTTTCTAATCGCTTAGGGTTCTGACAGCGAGCCGGATCAAAGCCAAAAATTATAGAAAAAGGATTAGCTGCATCCGCACCCACAGCCCTCGTGGCCGTGATCATGGTCGCAGCTATCATGATCATGATCGTGATCGCAGGTTCCCGCATTGGCGCAGGAAGTGCATCCGTCTACCTCATCCTCCGGACCGCGGATGATGAAACCTGTTCCCATCTCCTCATCGTCGATATAATCGATTATGGTCTCCCCCAGCAGCTCAGCATCCTTGGCGCTCATATAGACCTTGACCCCCCTGCTCTCAAAGACCTTATCTCCCTCTTCCGCCTCTCCTATTCCCAGGCCGTAGCTCGCGCCGCTGCTATCAATGGCCGCCAGGAACATCCTTACCACCTTGCCCTCAACCAGGCCCTGCTTGATCATATTTGCTGCTGCTGCAGTGATCTCAATCATAGGCTATGCTCCAGATCATATCTTCTGCAAACTCGTATTTAAAGATATTATTATCAGGGGGAAGGATGCAGAGGTTTGATCATGGGAGTTGATCTGGGCGACTTGCTGGAGAGAAGGAGAATTGAGATCAAGGATCTATCGGGAAGATGGGTGGCGGTTGATGCCTTCAACACCCTCTACCAGTTCCTGAGCATAATCCGGCAGAAGGACGGCACGCCGCTCATGGACCGCCAGGGCCGGGTAACATCCCATCTCTCCGGCCTGCTCTACCGGACCGCCAATCTTCTGGAGGCAGGAGTCAAGCTGGCCTTCGTCTTCGATGGAGAGCCGCCCTCCTTTAAGGCTGATACTCTGGCAGAGAGATCAGAGTGCAGGGAGAAGGCTGAGGCTGCCTGGCAGGAGGCTGTGGCTGTAGGCAGGGAGGGCTTTAAATATGCCCAGGCCGCCTCCCGCATCAACTCCGAGATCCTGGAGGATGGAAGGAGGCTGATACTCTCTCTCGGCCTTCCGGTGATCTCTGCTCCATCCGAGGGCGAGGCCCAGGCGGCTTATATGGCCCGCAAGAAAGATGTAAACCATGTCGCAAGCCAGGACTACGACAGCCTCCTCTTCGGCGCTCCCCAGGTGGTGAGAAACCTGGCCATAACCGGCAAGAGAAAGCTGCCCCGAAAGAACATCTACGTGGAGGTGGAGCCGGAGGTCATCCGGCTGGAAGAGGAGCTGGAGAGGCTGGGCATCAGCCACAGGCAGCTGGTAGAGATAGGCATCATGTGCGGCACAGACTTCAATGCCGGCCTGGACCGGATCGGACCCAAGACCGCCCTCAAGCTGATCAGGGAGAAAGGGGATCTGGAGACCATCCTAGCCGGTCGGGAGGAGAAGATCGACAATTTTGAGGAGATCAGGGAACTGTTCCTCCATCCTCCCGTCACAGACGATTATGAGATCAAGATGAAAAAGCCCCGCGCGGAGGAGGTAATCTCTTTTCTGGTGGATGAGAGGGATTTCGATAGAGTGCGGGTGGAGAAAACGGCTAAAAAGATAGAGGAGGTGTACAGGCGTGGCCAGAGCACCCTCGACCGCTGGTTCTAGCTCCGATCCCCGTCCGGGCGGCGACGGCCTTCCCAAATCCACCTCCCGTTCCATAACCGACGCGCTGGTTGGATCTTGCGGATATGACCTGGACCTGGAGAAGGCACTGCATCTGATAGAAAGGAGCGGGGCCAGAAGGGTGGGCCTTCAGGCTCCGGAGGGGCTGAAGCGCACTCTTTTCGCTCTGGCCAGGCAGATTGAGGATCTCACTGGTGCGGAGGTCATCATTTCCGGAGACCCCTGCTTTGGGGCCTGCGACCTGGACCTGAGGCTGGCCGGCGAGGTTGACCTGATGCTCCACCTGGGACATGCAGAGCTGGGAGAAGGAGACGGCAAGACCATATTTCTTGAGGCCAGGATGGACTGCGACCTCTATTCGGCGGCAAAGAAAGCAGCTGTCGCCCTGCGGCAGAAGAGGGTGGGCCTTGCCACCACCATCCAGCATGTTCATAATCTGGAAGAGGCCCGACGATCTCTCAGGGAAGAAGGCATAGAGGCGGTCATCGGTCCCGCCGGTGGCAGGATCAGCCGTCCCGGCCAGGTCCTGGGATGCTGCTATAGCTCGGTAAGAGCCCTGGATGTAGAGGAGTTTCTCTTTTTGGGCACAGGCCGCTTTCATCCTTTGGGCATAGCTCTGGCCACAGGAAAGAGGGTTGTGACCGTTGATCCTCTCACCGGAGAGGTCTCGGAGATCGACATCGATCCCATGCTTCGCCGGCGCTATGCCGCCATCTGCCGGGCTGCGGAAGCGAAAAGGTTTGCCGTCCTGGTATCTAAAAAGCCGGGCCAGAGCAGAATGGCCCTGGCCCGCCATCTTAAGGCCAAAGGCGAGGCCAGGGGAAGGGAGATGTTCCTCGTCTGTCTGGACAATATAGAGCCGGACCGGCTGCTCAATCTGGGGGTCCAGGCGGCAATCTCCACCGCCTGCCCCCGGGTGGCCCTGGATGATGCTGCCAAATATGCCGTGCCCCTCCTCACCCCTCCCGAGTTCGAGGTGCTGTTGGGGGAGAGAAGATGGGAGGATTACCGTTTTGATGAGATTGAGAGTTGAAGCTGGCTTTTCATCCAGCTGTCGCCAATCGGCCTTTATCCTGCCAGGGAAAAGATAGTTAAATAGAATGAAAAACTAAAGAATGGAAAATTAAAATCCAGAGAGGAGTATCTAATGAAAGTTGCCGCCAGAGAGCCAGAGATCCGGAATAAAAGCATCCTGCAAGATATAGCAAAAAGAGCCATGCTCCAGAGGGGAC
This sequence comes from Methanosaeta sp. UBA80, assembly GCA_002505805.1. Lineage (GTDB taxonomy): Archaea > Halobacteriota > Methanosarcinia > Methanotrichales > Methanotrichaceae > Methanothrix. The sequence goes on from DAWB01000184.1 coordinate 10,354, forward strand.
TGCGCCCCGAGTTCTCTTCGGAATGCAACTCTGAGCTGGATAGAATTCAGGCCCCGGCAAAGCCCGACTCTGTAGCGAATGCTCGTGATCTGCGGCATATGCTCTGGGCTTCCATCGACAACGACGACTCGGAGGACCTGGATCAACTCACCGTTGCCGAGTCCCTGCCCCAGGGCAAAATCAGGATACTGGTGGCTATCGCCGATGTGGACTCTCTGGTCAAGAAGAACTCGGCCATCGACCGGGACGCCCAGGCCAATACCACCTCCATCTACACCGCAGCCCGGATCTTTCCCATGCTCCCCCTCAAGCTCTCCACCGNNCTAAAGCTCTCCACAGACTATACCTCCCTCAACTTAAACCAGGACCGTCTGGCGGTGGTGGTGGATATGACCCTTGATCCGGAGGGAAGGCTCCTGGACTCGGATGTCTACCGGGCCGCCGTCCGCAATCATGCCAAGCTGGCCTACAACAGCCTGGCGGCATGGCTGGAAGGAGAGGCGGAGATTCCGGCGGCGGCAGCCGCAGTAGAGGGCCTGGCGGAAAATATTCTACTCCAGGATAAAGCAGCCCAGATGATGAAGAGCCTGCGCCACCAGGAGGGGGCGCTCAGCCTGGAGACCATAGAGGCCAAGGCCGTCTTCCAGGAGGACCTCATCTCCGACCTGGTGGTGGAGGAGACCAACCGGGCCAAGCAGATCATTGAGGACTTCATGATCGCCGCCAACGGTGTGACTGTGCGCTTTCTGGGGGTGCGGGGCATACCATCCCTGCGACGGGTGGTGCGCGTCCCACGCAGGTGGGACAGAATTGTGGAGATCGCCGCCGTTCACGCCTTCAGGCTGCCGAGGAGCCCCTCCCCCCGCAAGCTGGAGATATTCCTGACTATGATGAAGAAGGCCGATCCGCTCCGCTTTCCCGACCTATCCCTGGCAGTGATCAAGCTTCTGGGAAACGGGGAGTATGTGGCGGAGAAGCCCGGAGAGGAGGCCCAGGGACACTTCGGCCTGGCGGTAAAGGACTATGCCCACTCCACCGCCCCCAACCGCCGCTACCCCGATCTGATCACCCAGCGCCTGCTTAAAGCAGCCATCGAGGGCCGGCCGGTTCCCTACAGCCAGGATGAGTTGGAGAGGCTGGCGGACAGCTGCACCAGAAAAGAGGATCTTGCAGTCAAGGTGGAGCGTCAGGTGGGCAAGTCCGCTGCTGCTCTTCTCCTGGAAAGCAGGATCGGAGAGAGGTTTTCGGCCATGGTCACCGGGGCAGCGGAGAAGGGAACCTGGGTCCGGCTGCTGGATATTCCCGTAGAAGGGATGCTGAAAGCAGGAAGCAAAGGAGTCGATGTGGGAGATGAGATAGAGGTGGAGCTGGTCTCTGTGGATGTGGAGCAGGGGTTCATCGATTTCAAGCGGGTGGGATAAGATAGATCAAAGGGATCTTTCCGAAAAGCCGGAGTGTCAATTGCTATTGCCGTGATCTAAAGGACCGTGATCTAAAGGATGGGATTATCAGTGAAAAGAAGCTTGACTGTTAATACAATTCTGCTGGCTATTCTCCTGGCGACGGGGCCCTGTTTTGCCCATGGCCCCTGCCTGATCCTGGGCTCAGACCTCTTTTTGGTCCAGGATCTGCCGGTGACCAGGGATCTCAATTTCAGCCGCAACATTGAGGATATCCTGAGCAGCTATCATTATACTGAGAATTATTCTGCCGGCAGCTTCGACTGCATGGACACCTGCATCATCGCCACTAGGCTCTTGCAGGAGCATGGATACAATCCCAGCACCATGGCCAGCTTTGCCCTCAGGGGAGGGGATGAAGAGTCCCATATGTGGCTCTCGATCTCCGACGGACTGGGCCGTTTTGCCTTCGTCGAGACCGGGGCCTTTGCCCACGGCAGGCCGGTTTTGGGAGAGCTGGTGGCAGAGGAGAAGAGCGGCAACTACAGCAGCGGCTATGTCCTTGTCAGCCCCATGAAGGTCCTGGAGTGCTTCGGCTACAGCGAGGAGAGGTTTCTCTCCCACCTGAAAGCAGTGGAGAAGATGTCGACTGTCCCTATCATTCGGCGACCGGAAAAAAGGGACGAGATGAGGTCAGGCTGGACCTACCAGCAGACCGGATAGAGGATGGAATATAGAGGATGGAGGATAGGGGATAGGCGATGAAGGCAGTATTGATTTTCTCCGGCGGCCTGGACTCGACCACCCTGCTCTACCGGATGCTGGATATGGGATATGAAATAGAGGCTCTCACATTCAATTATGCCCAGAGGCACAAGAAGGAGATAGAATGCGCTGCGGCCATAGCCGAAAGCCTAAATGTAGCCCATAAGATCGTTGACCTCAGCTCGCTGGCTGAGCTTTTGGGCAAGAGCGCCCTTTTGGGAGGAGAGGAGATCCCCGACTGCCACTATACCGAGGAGGCGGCCAAAAAGACGGTGGTGCCCAACCGCAATATGATCATGCTCTCCATAGCGGCGGGCTATGCCGAGGCCAGAGAGATACCGGAGCTCTTCTATGCCGCCCATAAAAACGACCGCACCATCTATCCCGACTGCCGGCTCGAGTTCGTGCAGGCTCTCTATCCCGCCATACTCCAGGCCACCGCCTGGCATCCGGTCCACCTGAGGGCTCCATTTTTGGATATGAGCAAGGCGGAGATAGTGAGGATGGGCCTGGAGCTGGGTGTGCCCTATAGTCTGACCTGGTCCTGCTACCGTGGGGAGAGGCAGCCCTGCCGCAGCTGCCCCACCTGCCGGGAGAGGGAGGAGGCCTTTGAGGCGAACGGCATCCGGGATCCGCTAATTGAGCTTTGAGACTGAGAGCCCGTTCATATCTCTTATTACTTCATGCCTCTGGCCGTCTCAATGATCTCCTTCAGGAGGGCATCACCGTCTTCTGCCCGCCTGGGCAGCCTCTGCCACAGCTCCCGAAACCTCACGCCCTCCTCCTGCTCCAGCCGCTGGCAGAGCTGATCAAACGATTCCGGCAGAGCCTCCGGGCCGAATCTATCCAAATCCCTGGCCAGCCCATTCAGGCTCAAAGCAAACATTTCTGTGCCCATCTGGTAACAAATTGTTGCAGCAGCCAACCTTTGATCCAGCGCTGACTCGGAGCCGGCTTTGCCAAGATAATTAGCCCGATTATTGTGGCTGATGAATATGCCCTCCGGATTGCCAAAGAGATACGAATAGCGCAGTGCCGTCTCCTCGAAGCTCATGGCCTGCTCTATCCGGCCTAATGTATCCATCAAATCTGCCAGAGCGCTGAAGACCATGCTCAGCATCTCGATAGACTTCTCCTTCTCGAAGACCTCCTTACAGTACAAGAGCAGCCTTCCCGCCTCATCATAGTGTTTCAGCCTGAGCAGCGAGCTGTAGTCGTTGAATCTTGTACTTGCTAAATCGAGATTCGTCGCGCCTCGGGCCTCCTTTAGAGCTACCGCCTCTGCGTTGAGCTCCAGGGCTTGTTCATGGTTACCAGATCTCCTGGCAGCCATGCCTCCGGCATTGAGAATGGCCTCCCTGACATTCCAGGGTCTAATTGATTCCTTCTGCTCGCTCTCCTCTGCCAGGGATCTCATCTTTGCCCTGAGTTCCTCAACAGCATTCAGAACCTCCTCATACCTTCCCAGTAATATCAGGGCTTGCATCCTCCGGGCTTCATTTCCAAGCTGCGTCCAGGCCCCCAGACCAGCCTTGCGGGTGTAATCCTTAATTTCTTCCACCAGCTCCAGAGCCTCCTCAAACCGGCCGGTCTGTTTCAGGATTTCGAAAAGCTCTCCAGCAGCCGCCAAAGCCCACCTGAATTTTCCCTGGTCTGCGCATCTATCTATCAGAGACCTGAAAATATCCTCAGCCTCCTGGATTTGGCCGGCCAACATCAGTGCCCTTGCAAGAATTCCATGGTGATCTGGCTCACCGGTAGCCTTGGCAATATGCCTGAGCAGAGGCAGCACCAAAGCCACCATCTCAGGAGACTCGTCTCGATAGATGGCGTTTTCCAGCATAGTAGAGGCCTCCGACCACCGCTTCTGCCTCATGAGATAGGGCGCAGACCTCAGGGCGGCTGTGACTACCATCTGTCCCTGCTCCTCAGCCCCGCCATTCTGAGCTTCATCGAAGACCGCCATCCAGAATGAGGCCATCTGCGCATCAACTGCATCACGGAACTTCGCCTCGACCACCTCCCGCCCGGCCTGGGCTACGCCGGGATGGATTATGTATCTGGCCATCTCTCCTTGAAGCTGCGGCTGGACTAGGCCGGCCGACTGNNAGAAGCTGCTCCAGCCCCGGAGCATCACCTTTTCCGCCCAGGGCCTTCCAGATCTCCGGCCAGACCGAGTGAACAACCGCCTCCATCCGGTCCTCATCCTCCAGGGCGCACAGGAGCTGAAACATCATCCTGGAAGGCGAAGGCAGGCTTGCAGCTATGTCCCTGGTCCACCCGGTAAGAACCCTCAGGAACTCTTCTCCCGTCCGTGCCGACTTGCCCTCTAGAAAAAATTTGTTGAGCTGATCCTCCTCCCCGCTCCAGGCTCCTACGGCCTTCTCCAGGTACTTCTCCAGGGCCTCTGGATCTGTGGCCTGGGCATCAGCCAGCTCTATGAGCTTGGGATGGCCCTGCACCAGCTTCAGGGTGCGCATGACTATATCGCGTCCCTTCTCCAGGCCAGCGGAAGAGCTGCCAGTCAGCATCCGGCCCAGGTTGGGCATCTCCCTGGCTAAAAGCACAGCCTCATCTCGAGAGAGAGCATGAATCGGCTCAACGAGAATCCTGTTCTCGTCCAGGCCGTTTGGCCTCACCCTGGAGGTCATGATCAGCCTCGACTGGCCGCTATGGCTCAGCAGTGCTTTCACCAGCCCATCCCAGCGGCTGTCCCTCCAGTCTCCCTTGCTGCTCAGAAGAGTTTCCATATTATCCAGCACAATCAATATGCTTTCTCGCCCCAAAAATTCGGAAAGCCTGGGCAGCCAGTCCCGGAATTCGTCCGCCCGGTCTACTAAATGAGCCATCTTGAAGCCGGGGAGCTGCTTTTCCATGTCCAGGGCCAGGTTGGTCAATGCATTTCCGATATCATCGCCTTCCGCCGGAGCCTTATACCACACATAAGCCTGAAACCTCTGGCTGCGGCTCTGATGGTAGGCCAGCTCCAGGGCACATGCAGTCTTGCCCGCCCCGGCCATGCCCTGGAATAGCACCCCTCTCTTGCTGCTCTTGCCCGCCATAGCCGAGCTAGCTCTTCCCAACGGTCCAACCCGGCCCACAAAGCGCTCCGGTTCATCCGGGAAATAATCCAGACCGTCCGAAGGCATCCGGAAATCTTCTCTTGCCACTGATGGCGGCTTGAGTGTCAGATCAAGAGCCCTCCGTCCGAAGAGGGCAGGAGTGGCCGGAGAAATGGGAGGCGTGGCTGCATTATATCCCGTCTGCAGGGCCATTTCCAGAGCCAGAGGAAGGGAGCGGGCCAGAGATTGGCCTTTGGCCAGCATCAGATCGTAAAGACTGGTAGCAAGTCTGATGGCGAATTCATCTCCCACCGGATAGCGCATGGCCAGTGCGGCACAATCCAGCTGATCGACCAGCGTCNNGCATGCTGCCTTTCTCTGTGCTCTCCATGCCTGTCGTCTGCCTGTCCTGCTCTATGCTGGAGAGCTTCAGCCACCTGAGGGTCTCCTCCAAGGTGGCAGCGGCGGTGAGGCAGGCCGAAAGCATGATCAGCTTCAGCCTGCCGCTGGCCAGGCTCAATAGTTCAGCCAGATCCTCTGAGGTTATGCTGTCCTGACTGCCATCCGGCTTCTCCAGGATCAGAGCCGCTTCCTCGCCGTGACCGGAGAAGTGAATTATATCCCAGCCTTCTCCTTCTAGCAACGCCTCCCGCAGGCTGTCGCGGGTGGCACCATACTGGACAATCCGCAGATCGATGGCTAGGCTGCGTTGCTTGGCTATGCCATTGATGAGCTGCATAAGCTCATAGCGTTCGCGCCTCAATGATAGTGCGGACACATCCGTGGGCATGCTGAAGACTGCCAACATGCGCATCCTATCCTCAATGGCTGCCGCCTCTCCCGCCGTCTCCTCACCCGGAATCTCGAACACCAGACTGATCTTGCGTTTGGCAAGCGTCTTGCCGCCTGCCTGAGCAATCTCCCAGGGACGGTAGATCAGACCCGAGGCCTCGGGGGGAACAATCACCCTGACTACAATAGGAACCTTATATTTGGTGAGGTGGCTGGCGATGGGGCCCAAAGCATTCTGGCCAATCCAGGCTCCCAGCCCATTTATTATCAATTCTTCTTTTTCTATTCTTTTGTCTGGTGGAGCATTGATTTTCAAATAGTTATAGAGATCTTTGAAGGCGCTGTAATAAGCATCCGAGGCATCCAGCTTCACCTCATGGTCGGCAAGGAACTTGCCTGAGCCATCCGTAAGCTGCCATCTCCAGCTCTCCGGGCTTTCGAAATCTGTAATCTCAAGGATAAGCGCATCGCTTTTGGCCATGCTCTCTTCATAAGTCTCCTTTAGATTATAACTTTCGGTAAGAGAGTGGCAAAAAGCTTTTCAATGTGCACCTCAATGCTTTGTGAGGCAAGGGAGAGGAAATAATGATCGAGGAAAATGTCCTTGAACAACGATTTTGGGCTATTGCAGAACGCGAGGCAGCAGAGAGGTCCATAAAGATTACTCCGGATGGCGCCGCCTACCTGAAATCGTTCATCCATGACGGTGTCAGCAAGCTTCTGGCTGAGGGCAGCGTGAACGATCAAAGCATTGAGCTGGCTGAATCTAACTTGATCAAATTCATGGCCCAATCCAGCGCTCTATTAAGCGAGGAGATGACGTCGTTAANNAAAATCGAGGAATACCTTGCACTGCGTTTTCGTCAGAACTGAGCAAGAGAATATTTATGCGAAGCAAGATATCAATATGTCCTTGCTGGCCTTTCTGTTAGGAGGGATAGTATAATGGCGAATGTAAGTTCATTGGACGATCGAGCAAAAGCGTCTTTTGATTTTGCGAAGGAATCCACTAAACAGATAATCACTCTGGCAACAGGCATAATCGCATTGACTATCACATTCCAGAAAGATATCCTCAGCTCTGGCCAAATTCCAGCCGAAGCCAAGTTCTATGCTCCATTAAGCTGGCTGTTTTTCCTGTTATCAGTCATATTCGGCCTTTGGACCCTCCTCGCACTGGCGGGCACCCTTGATCCCAAAAGCCCGGGTCAGCCATCCATTTATGGAAAGAATATCATCATTCCATCGATAATTGAAATTCTGTGCTTCGTCATAGGATTGGGCTTAACAGTCTGGTATGGATTTCTTGCGCTAAGCTAAAAAAATTGCATCGTCACCGCATTCCGGTAAGCGCGGTCCTGCTTCACGTCAGCTTGCTCTTGACCTTGGCATAGAATCCGTCCTTTTCCACTTTGACGAACCTGGCCGGCTTCTTGGCCTTGCTGATCACCAC
>DAWB01000184.1:17833-34847 GCA_002505805.1 Methanosaeta sp. UBA80
GCAGCTTCAGCCGGACCTCGATGATGCTCTCTCCCGGTATCACCCAGGGCCGGGAGGATAGCTTGAAGGGGGCCATGGGCACCAGAACGATGGCATCCACCCGGGGATCGACTATGGGCCCACCGGCAGACATGGCATAGGCGGTGGAGCCGGTGGATGTGGCCACGATAACTCCGTCCGCCCGGAAGTCCTCCATCNNGTCAGAAAGGCTATCTCATTGGTGGCGCAGGGCATACAGACGCCATTGAGCAGGAGCTTGAGGCGTGAGCGCTCGTCAACCACAAAGCCGGACAGCAGCTTCTTCAGAGTGGCCATGGCGTCCTTGGGCTCTACGTCCACCAAAAAGCCCAGTGTGCCCATATTTATGCCCAGTATGGGAAGCGGATCGGCCATCTTGTGAATGGTGCGCAGGATTGTCCCATCTCCCCCCACCGAGACTATGAAGTCAACCTTCTCTCTCTCCATCTCCGCCACGCTGCTTCCCTGCCTGCCGATCCGGGGAGCGAGATCCTCATCCACAAAGACCTCCACGCCTCTGCCCTCGGACTCGATACTCTGGATGAGCGTCTGGACCAGCCGGACCGGCTCCGGCTGCTGCCGGGAGACAAAGCCGATCTTAATTGCCGCCACCTCCTATCAGCCGGAGCAGCTCCGAGTGGCACAGGCCGTTTGAGCCTATGAGATCCTTCTTCTGCCACATATTCCCATCCAGGCACAGAGGCTCTCCATCGGCATCGGTTACAACGCCCCCCGCCTCTTCTATGAGCAGCTTTCCCGCTGCCACATCCACCACCCGCATCATCTCCCGCAGGTCTACGAAGGCATCCAGGCGGCCCGAGGCCACCAGGGCCATCTCCAAAGCGGTGCTGCCCAAAGTGCGAATGCGCCGCACTACATCCCCGATGCAGGCGATCCTCCCGGTATGGGGCCGCAGGGTATAAGCAGATATGCTGAAATGGGGCAGATCGGCGTTGGTGGAGACATGCAGCCGCCCGCCGGGCTCCCCGTAGGCTCCCCGTCCGCTCTCGGCATAATAGGCAGTGCCCCGGAAGAGATCGCAGATATAGCCGAAATGAAAGTCGACCTGGCTGGCGTAGATGGATACGGAGTAGAAGGGGATCCCGGCTATGGCATTGAATGTGCCGTCCAGGGGATCGAGGTGCAGGAAATAGTCCTCCCCATCTCCGATCAGGGCCTCGCCCGCCTCCTCGCTGAGCACCCGGAAGCCCAGGCCGGAGGCGCGAAGCGTGTCCAGAACTGCATCCTCTGCCGCCCTATCGATGCTCTTGGTGGGAGTGCCATCCGCCCCCATCCGTACCATCTCCGCTGCAGCACGGCTGCCCGCCATCTCCCGGATGGAAGAGGCTGCAGCCTCGGCCGCCTTCTGGCACAGACTCTTCAGCTTGGCCCCATCCGGTGAAAGTCCTTCCCTCATCATTTGAACAATAAGCTGCCTGACTATTAAAGTTTCTCACATAGGAATGAAAAGCTTTAAAATGCCAAGTTGTATCATGCTATAACGTGACAGTTAAGCCTGTGCGTCACAGTAAGGAGGGATTGTATTGATCGTCGGACTGCCTACTGATACCTTTATTGGAGTTATAGTCGTGCCTGTGGGATTATCCCTGTTGCTCCTCATCTGGGCCTTGAGGTGGTGATTGCCTTGGACCTCTTCGGAACTATCATTGTGATACTTTATTTCGTGGGCCTGGTGGGCATAGGGGCTCTGGCCTCAAAGAAGATCAAGAACTCGGAGGACTTCCTGATGGCGGGGAGAAACCTCGGCTTCTGGACCTTCACCCTCCTGGTGGTAGCCAGCATCTGCAGCGGCATGACCTTATTGGGTGTGGCCGGCCTGGGCTATGCCACCGGTTGGCCCAGCATCTGGGAGCAGATATTCGTACCCCTTTGCGCTGCCGTGTGCATACTATTCTTCGGAACCAAGATGCATGCCGTGGCGGCCAAGACCGGCTATGTCACAGTGCAGGACTACTTCGCCCATCGCTTCTACAGCCCGAGGGGCATTCGCGGCACCTCGGCTGTAATCGGCATTCTCATATCCATAATCTACCTGGTNNCCAGTACATCTCCATCAGCATGGTACTGTCCTGGCTATTCGACATACCCTATCAATGGGCTCTGGTCATCGGAGCGGTTATAGTCATGGCCTACACCATCCTGGGCGGGCTGTATGCCATCGGCATGGCCTCCCTGGTGCAGGGGATAATGATTTTGGCCGGTGTCCTGCTGGTAGGCCCGGCGGTCATAGCCGCCGCAGGAGGCCTGGAGCATATCAACCTGGTGCTGGCGAACATTGATGTAAACATGACCCATCTCTGGTATCCCCAGGTGCATCCGCCCTATGCCAAGTACGCCTTCTTGACGCCGCAGTACCTATTCTCCTTCTTCTTCCTGCTGGCATTCGGCCTGGCGGCAGCCCCCCATGTGGTCAACAACGTTCTGGCAGCCAAGGACAATAAGTACTTCAAATGGTCGCCACTGGCGGCCTTCGTCATCTATGCCGTGATCATGTACCTGTGCAAGATCACCGGCTTCGCCGCCCGGTCCATGGTGGAGGAGGGCATGATCACCCTGCCCACCAATGTCGCCAATCCGCCGGACTACAGCTTCATAGTGGCGGCAGAACATGTCTTCCCGGGCATCTTCGCTCCCATTGTAGCCGTGATCGTCTTATCGGCGGTCATGTCCACCACCGACCGGCTGATGCTGACCATAGGAAGCTATGTCAGCTGGGATGTCTACAAGCAGTTCATCAATCGAGACGCCTCGGAGAAGTCCATCACCCTTCTGAGCAGAGTGGCCATCGCCCTCTCCACTGTGATTACCCTCTACCTGGCCTGGTCCAATCCGCCCGAGCTTTTAGCCTGGCTGATCTGGATGGGAATAGGAGTGATGCTGGCCTGCTTTGTGACCCCTCTCTTTGCCGGACTGTACTGGCGGCGGGCCACCAGAGAGGGCGCTCTGGCCTCCATGATCGTGGGGCTGGTGGGGATATCCATCATCAGCTATGCCCAATACACCAAGGTCATAGCCTTGCCCATGCACCCCAGCATGTACGGTTTCATTTTGTCGGTGGCGGCAATGATACTGGTGAGCCTGGTCACCAAGAAGCCCTCGGAGAGGGTGCTGGATGAGACCAAGACGGGCATGTTCATCCGGGAGAAGAAGACCTAAATGAATGCCGGCGGGGATGGCGCTGCTGCTAGCTGGCTCACTTCCCGCCTGTCCTTTTTGCCAGCCTCAGCATAATTGCTTTTCATGCAATACAGCGTTCGGCATCCTTCGATGGGCTTTTTCCGGATCAATAGAGTTATCTCTGCCTCCAGCATAAACAGAGCCTGAGCGGATAGCACAATCCTGGGAAACGCCTGCCGCTGCCAAAAGAGGCTGCTATGAATGTCATCTGCGCCTATGCTGTCAACCTGGATGCCGTATGCAATGCAAAATCCATCCAGCTCCAGCCACTCTTGCCTTCCGAGATCTCATCAGAAAAGATCGGGCTGAAGAGCTCCATATCTAAAATGGAGGATCTGGTCTCTTCCTTGCTCTATTGCATGAGAGAGGGATCCGGGGCCGAGATCCTCATCGATAGCCCTGCCCTGGCCAGCCGCATTGAGAAGGCCTTCGCCTGGCAGATGCGCCTGGGGGGCAATGCGGGAATAATGGCCAATGTCCTGGCCGATCTGGGAGCCAGGCCGATTCTCAATGCGCCGGCCTTGGGCCCCAGGCTGGCGGGATTGCTCAGCCCTGATGTGAGGGTGCCTCTCTCCGGCTCTCTGGCGAAGCCGGGACGGGTGGCTCAGGCGAAGAAGGATGACCGTCCGGAGCCGGTCCATTTTGTCTTCCAGTTTAAGAGAGGAGAGGAGATCCGGTATGGGAGAGATAAGTTCATCGTCCCCCAGGACAACCGTTTCATTGCCAGCTATGATCCCGTCAACACCGCTCTTGCGTCCAGCCGGGATTTCGACAGCTATTGCCTGGAGCATATTTCCGCTTTTAGCGGGGCCATGATCTCCGGATTTCATCTGCTGCCCCTGCAAAATTATGAAGAGATCTTGCCGGAGAAGATAAATCAATTGAGATCCTGGAAGAAAAGAAATCCAAATCTATTCATCCACCTGGAGCTGGGCTCATTTCAGAGCCCTCAGATAATGTCCCACCTTATGCATCTGGTCTCAGAGGTGCCCATAGACAGCCTGGGAATGAACGAGGATGAGCTGGATGCGGCAGCAGGATTGTTTAATCTGTCCATAAAAGCCAATCTTCCCGCCTCCTGGCAGGAGAGAGTTCTGGCTGCCGAGCTTCTGCAGGATAAGACCGGCATCTTTAGAGTCTCGGTTCACACCAGAGATTACATTCTCAGCGTAATAAGAGATGGCCACTTCCCGGCCCAGGATGAGATCTTGGCTCTGCAAAGTGGAGTTGATTCTGCGGCATCGCTGGCCGCCGGCGGATCCATAAGAACAGCACCTCCGGAAGGATACAATGAAATGGGTCTTGCCGCAGAGAGGGAGTTCCGCCGCCTGGGAGCGACAGGCCAGGGCAGTGGTTCTATCCTCCATTGCGGCAGCAGGATCGTATCTTTGGTCCCGGCCCGGCAGGTGATCCAGCCCAAGATAACCGTCGGCCTGGGGGACACGGCAACCGCATCCATCTTCTTTTGCGAGCTTGAGGCAATCAGGAGAAATGCCGCTCTGTCTTAATGCCCTATCTGCTCCATTTCCAGGAGATGGCTTCCTGCTATTGCCTTTATCTTTTCTGCCAGTTCAGCGGGAGGAATTCTGATCCTCTCTTCGCCCTGAAAGACCCGGTCTTTGACCTCTTTTCCCACCACATCGTCATGGCCGGGCTTGACCCGAAAGATTATGCTGCCCTGCATCATGCCTNNAGCTCAACTCGAAAGATGATGCTGCCCTTCATCATGTCTGTGCCCTCTGCCAGACGGTCCAGGTCTCCATCCACGATTCCCATCACCATGATGCCCAGTCGGGAGAGAATGTCCCCGGCTATGGCTGTGGTGTCATCACCCACGGTGACTGCCACTCCTGCCCCAAAGGCTGCCTCAAAGGCATCCTCGGCAGAGTGGTCAATGAAGGCCGCAATATAATTTTTATGAGTATAAATCCTTCCAACTGCATCTCTTGTCCCAGGAGCGGCGGTCCTTCTGATGCTGCCGCTGCGGATGATGGCCCTCTTGAGATCTACATAATCAAGCTTCTCCAGGCCGTGTCGCTTGACCGACGCTCCCTTGACATGGACAATTCTGCCCCTCTCGGCCTCGATCTCTACCCGGCTCTCCGTAGCCCTGCCGATGACCGTCCCATTTACGGAGATAAGCTCTCCGGGACAGACGGCATTTAAAGTGCGCCTGATGATGCCTCTTTCATCTTCTTTGCCGGTCTGGCCCATAGGACGAGGACGAATTAGATCAAGTCCCAACTCAAAGGCCAGCCTGCCGGCCAGAATGGCAGCTTCTTCATCACCCCGCAGCAGTGATACGAATCTGCCGCCGAAGTCTATCTGTATCAGAGGCCTGCCCTCTCCCGCTGCCTGGGCCACCATGGCCCCAAAGGAGAGGCCGCTCTCCCTGCTCTTGGCCAGGTTGAGCAAAAAAATGATATCGCTGCTCTCTTCCAGATCTTGTATGGACTGGCTGGGCCGCTTCCTGGGACTGATCTGGACCGTATCCTGCAGTGCGGCATCCATCAGAGCCACCCGTCCCATGGTGCCACCCAGGACGGCTTTTACCCGTCCCAGCCTCTGGAGATGTCCGACCAGCTTCAGGGCACAGCCGCTATCGATGATCTCCGGACCGTGCAGCACAACACCTATTCTGCAATCCCTATCCGGCAAAATATCTCTATCCGCCCGTCTCCAGATTGTCGTCCTGCATCTTGGCCGCGTCCATCATCTCCTGGGTCTGCCTGAACCTCTCCTGGATCTGCTCCAGTGTCATGCCCTCCAGCTCCTTTCTCTCCGGGGGCTTATCGATCAGCTCCAATGTATCCAGGCGATAGTACAGTCCGGTGCTGTCCAGGTATGCCCACTTCTGGCCGTCTTCCTCTTTCAGCACCTTGACCTTTCCGGTGGTACCTGTTCCCTTGTAACGGACCAGGCTGTCCTCCACGATCTCTGCCATGATAAATCAAGTCCTTTAGCTAATGATCTGCCTCAATCAATTAAAGCTTCTGCACCATTATATTGCTCTCTTCTTCTGCCATACCCAGGATCTCTGCTCCCCCCGCTCGGCCTATGATCTCTATCTGGTGGAACTCCTGGCAGGCGCAGAGCACATCCTGCTCCGGATGAGTTCCCGGCTGGATCTGGCAGCTGCAGCGAGTGCGCTCTCCTATGGATACCACCACCTTAAGGCGGGGAGAAGCAGGATGGCCTTTGGGCAGCACTATCAGAGGGGCCTGCATCTCTCTTAGCTGAAAGATGGTGCAGGCCAAGGCCCTTTTGACCTTGTCGCCCACACCCCAGGAGGAGGCCACCATAAGGTCCTCCGGCTCGGTAAAGAGAATTCTCTCCTCTGCCTCTGTTTCCAGATAAAAGAATAGTCCCTTGCTCTTGGCTATGGCTATGGTGCCTTTTCTTCCTTCCAGATAAGCTATCTCATCCTCTTTTATGGTTAAGTGCATGGCCTGAATTAAACGGCCTTGACATTCCTGGACTTGCAGGATGGGCACATAGGCCGCCTTCCCATGCCCTTGAACTGATTTTTGCAGTCCAGACATTCATAATCCTTGGCAGCCAGTGATTCGATATTCCCGATGTCCGGCCCGCCCCCAACGGTACACATCTTGCCTTCACCTCCGCTTCATCTATTGCACATCTGCATATTTAAAAACGGCGGAAAATAGCCAGTCAGCTTTTATGGTCAGAAGCTCAGTGCCTCTTTGGGACAGGCCTCGATGCATCTGCCGCATTTGATGCAGTCCGGCTTCTCCATGATCTCGTTTACTGGCAATTGCATGGGGCATACCCTCTGGCACCGCCCGCAATCTATGCACTTGCTCGCGTCCACCTTGAGCTGATATCTCTTGCCCCCCATGGCCCTTTGCAATGTTCCCATGGGGCAGAATGAGCACCAGGCCCTGGGGGCTATGATCACCCCAAAAAGAATGGCCACCGATGTGGTGAGAATGCAGAGGGTCACAAAGACCATGCCCATCTTGTCCNNCCCCGCCGTATTTATGATCCTATAGACCATAAATCCCATGAGAAGGAGGAAAAGAGGTACCCTCAGCCACATGCTGCGAAATGAAGCCGGAATCTTAAGCTTCCGGCTCAAGGGAGCCAGCCAGAAGTCGACGAAGCTTCCCCGGGGGCAGAGATTTCCGCAGAACCATCGCCCCCGGAAGGGAGCGATAATCATCAGGCTGGCAAAGACCAGGAGGAGGAGAAAGCCGAGCTTGGGATAGAAGATGCCGCCTATGGACACAATCAGCACTATGATGCCAAAATAGGGCGTAATCTTGAGCATATTGCACCTCGGTTCAGAACTGATATAGATCGAGTATAGATCGAGCAAAGCTATTTAAGCAATTCCTAAAGCTCTTTTCCTAATTCTTATGGCGATAATGGATTAATAGAGGTTACTTTGGCCCTATTTCATANNTAAAGATATCCAGTCTGAGCCGTATGGTATAAACGAAAGCGGCGAAAGAAAGGAGATCCTGGCCGGAAAAGATGATGATCTGATCCAGGATTATGATCTGATCGTAGTGGGAGCCGGACCTTCCGGGCTTTTTTGCGCCATAAACTCCTTTCAGAAGGGCAAAAGGATATTGATTCTGGAAAAGAAGAATTCCCCCGGGCATAAGCTTTTGATCTCAGGCTCCGGCCAATGCAATATAACTCACGCTGGAGAGATTTCCGACTTCCTGGAGCACTATGGAGATCACGGCAGATTTCTGCGCCCGGCCCTGCTGGGCTTCACCAACTGCGATCTAATCTCCTTCTTTGCCAGATCGGGGCTGGGGATGGTCCAGGAAAAGGGAGGCAAGGTCTTCCCAGAGAGCATGCAGTCCAGAGATGTGCTGAATGTATTGACCGCACAATGCCGGGAACTGGGAATAGAGATCAAATGCGGACAGGCAGCAAGATCCATAAGCAGGATAGAGGATGGCGTTCTTGTCTCCTGCACCGGCGGCAGATATCGCTCCAGGCTGCTGGTGATAGCCACCGGGGGATGCTCCTACCCCGCTACGGGATCGAGCGGAGATGGCTACGGTTTTGCCCGCATCCTGGGCCACAGCATATCTGATATCGGCCCGGCTTTGTCTCCGGTTATCATCAAGGATTATCCCTTTTCCGATCTGGCGGGACTGTCTTTTTCGGATTTGAAGCTCTCCCTATATCGCCAGATAAAGATCAAAGAGCATCGGGGAGATATTCTTTTCACTCATGATGGGCTCTCAGGCCCGGGAATTCTGGATCTGTCCAGATATATCCGGGCCGGGGACCTGATTAAAATCTCTTTTATCCCGGAGGAGAAGCGAGAGGAACTGGAGAAGTGGCTGGTGGAAAAGAGCCAGAATGATGGGGGAAAGAAATTGACCACTGCCCTGGCCGGTATGCCACTATCTTTGCCCACTGGACTTCAACTCTCCATCCGGCTGACAAAGAGATTGCTGCAGATCTCGGGGATTGCCTTGGATCTGCAATTGTCTCAATTGACCCGAGAGAAGCGAAATCGATTGATTGATAATCTGACAGGCCTCTCTTTGGTCGTCTCTGATGTTTGCGGCTTTAATGCCGCCATGTGCACCAGAGGCGGAGTCTTGACCGCGGAGGTTGATCCCAAGACCATGCAGTCCCGTCTGGTCCAGGGGCTGTATCTGGTAGGCGAGGTTTTGGATATAGACGGGGATACGGGAGGCTACAATCTGCAGGCGGCATTCTCCACAGGAATGCTGGCTGCCAGAAGCATCAAGAGCACCTTTAAACCAAGTTAGAGGCAGAAGGATGGGATAGCCATGCTGGAGATACTGAGAGTTAGGCGGAGCATCAGAAGATACAAGGATCGGCAGATAGAAGAAGAGAAGATGGAGCAGCTAAAAGAAGCAGCCCTCCGAGCCCCTTCGTCCAGGGGTATCAATCCCTGGCGGTTTGTCTTCGTCACCGACAAAACGATGCTGGAAAAGCTCTCCTCTTCCAAAGAGAGCGGCAGCAGCTTTCTGAAGGATGCTGCCCTGGGAGTGGTTGTGGCTGCGAAGCAAGGGGAGTCGGATGTCTGGGTGGAGGACTGCTCCATTGCCGCCATAATCCTGCAGCTTGCCGGATGCAGCCTGGGCCTGGGCTCCTGCTGGATCCAGATTCGAAATAGGAGACACAGCAGCAGTATGAGCGCCGAGGATTATGTCAAGCAGACTCTGGCCCTGCCGCATGATTTTCTGGTGGAATGCATCATCTCCTTGGGCTACCCTGATGAGGATAAAAGGCCGGTTGATTTTGCGGATCTGGATTGGGACAAGGCTGTGACCTGGGGCATGCACTGAAAAAGCATTATCTAGATACATGGCGAGCAGGCAAGCTTGATCAAGCGCAGATGAAGATCGCTCAGATATCTTCCTACTTCCCGCCCCATGTGGGCGGGNNCATTTCCCGCCCCATGTAGGAGGCGTGGAGTATCATGTCAAAGAGCTGGCGGAAGGCCTGGCAGAAAGAGGGCATGAGGTGACTGTGGTCTCCTCTGCAGGGAGATGGGCTGGAGAGTTGCTCGCTGCGCCCAGCATCAATTTATTTTATTCTCCAATTCCTATTAAATTGCCCAGGATTCAAGCGGATATCTATCACAGCCACATCCCCAGTCCCCTCTTCGCCTATAGGTTTCGGCATAAAAAGCCTCATGTGGTAACCTATCACAATGATGTGGTTCTCCCGGATGCCTTTCAAGGCCATCGCCTGCCCCGCTGGTTTTCGTCATCCGTGGAGAAAAGCAGTGATAGGCTGGTCCGGAGCATTTTGGATAGAGCGGAGACTATAGTAGCCACAACCATGAGCTATGCCCGGACCTCTCCTGTGCTTCAGGACTATCTGGATAAGGTAAGGGTGGTGCCAAACGCAGTAACTGCGTCGCTCTATCCCCGCCGGAAAGAAAAAGAGAATTATGTCCTTTATGCCGGCAGAATGGTGGGCTACAAGGGTGCGGATGTGCTCATTAGGGCCATGAAGGAGGTGCAGAAGACGGAAAACCTGGAGCTGATGATGGTAGGGGAAGGAGAGGACCGCCTTCGTCTGGAGAAGATGGCAGAGAGGCTGTCCGTTCGGGCCAGGTTCACAGGCAGACTGGAGCGAAGCATGTTTATAGACACAATCTCCCGAGCAGAGATGCTGGTCAATCCGGCCCAGTGCCGCCTGGAGGCCTTCGGAATAGTGCTCCTGGAGGCCATGGCCTGCGAGACTCCCGTACTGGCCTATGACACTCCGGGGGTCAATGAGGTTGCGGGTAAGGGAGGCTGCATTTACTCAAACTGGGAGGAGCTCTCTGAACTGATCATAAAGCTTCATAATAGCCCGGCCAGGAGAGCGGAATTGGGACGGAAGGGAAGGCGAGCCGTGGAAGAGAATTACTCCTGGAAGAGGGCTATCGACCTCATGGAGTCGGTCTATAAAGAGGTGGCATGAATCCAGGCGAGGGCCCAGGGAGAGGCCGGGACTAAAGAGGTTGCAGGGCTGGAAAATGCCTGGGAGACGGAAATTTGATCAATAAATTAAAAAATAAATTTGGAGACGAGAAGGTCAGAGCCGGGCTTCTGGCCATATTCATGAGCCTGACCTCAATTATAATCATATTGGAATTTACAGACACGTCCCTGAGCTGGAAAATGGCCTCCCTGGTCCGGCCAGAGTTTCTTTTATTGGGACTGGCACTGCACATGTTCTCCTGGGTCTTTTATGCCCTCAGGCTCAGGCTCCTGGCGTCTTTGGCCGGGCATGATATCACCTTCCGCCTCTCTCTCATATCCACATTGGCCTCGAATTTTTTGGGCGCTCTCACCCCTTCCTCTGCCGGGGGAGAGCCGCTGCGGATCAAGATCCTGGCCGATGACGGCATGAGCTACGGGAGCGCCACGGCGGTGGCCGTAGGCGAGAGGCTTTTGGACAGCATCTTCTTCGTGGGGGCGCTGGCCGTCTTCCTCATATTCACGAACTTTCTGACCGGCTTCGGGATCAAGGTGGGGGCCTTCTTTTTGCTTTTGCTCATCCTGCTCCTGGCCTTTCTCTGGCAACTGGTCAGCCACCCGGAGAGGATATCCGGATTTGTGGCCTGGATCAAAAGGAAGACCGGGAACAGGCCTATTGTTTACAGCCTGGAAAAGGAGATCTGGGCCTTTCGGGACGCAGGAATTCAGCTGGCCAGGGAGACTGTTCGCCGCACCCCGGCCATGGCTGCCGTAACCGCCATGATCTGGATGTGCGACTTCCTGGTTCCATCTGCTCTGCTCATAGGCATGGGCTCGGACCCCAGCTTCCTTCTCTCCATCACCTCCCAGATCATCCTGGCCATAATCGCCATATTGCCCCTGACACCGGGTGGCAGCGGCGTGGCTGAGCTTTCCATGACCTTTCTTTACTCCAAGTTCGTGCCGCCACTGCTCCTGGGACCTCTGGTGATACTCTGGCGCCTGGCCACCTATTTCTCCAATATCGTGGTGGGGGCGGCCTTTGCCGGGGCGTCGATCAATGGAATGATGAAGAGATGAGGAGATCAAAAAGAATAAACCGGCCGGCTATGCCGGCAGACCGAAGCCCGGGGGGATGCAGTTCCGAGAGAGCAGTAGGGCCAGTTTCTGACCGCTACAGAAAATGGCCTCCACTTCGCAGCCTGGCTGAGAAGCCCCATCTCTAATTATTCGGAAGAAAGGAGGCATGGGGCCAAGCCCGGCCTTGATCCAGCCTGCTAAATGGTTATCCACTTACCCACAGAATTTTGCGAGGAGCCAAAAAAAGGATTGGGGAGAAGGATTTAGCCTGCCATAAGAACAGATCAACACCTACGGCTTCAGCGATCCTTAAGCTAATCCCTGATTGCATCCGATTTCACTGGAATCCTGCACCCCTTTCATTCTTGATTGCACTTACTTGGATGGATTGGGTGTTATGATTGCCAGATAGATGGCAGCCAGGGCGACAATCATATGGACCGTCTCTTCCAGCATGGGCATCCATCCCAATATCATTCTCACCAGGTTATAGCCGAAGGCATACAGCCCCAGTTTAGACCTCCCACGATAACCAGCACTATGGCCAGCATATCCAGCAAAGACAATTTTGCCAATATCACACCTCCATGCGATCGGGTCAAAACTATAGTTCAGATAAAGAAATATAATTAACTTACATGTTAAAACATTAAACCTTTTGATGTTTTAATTAGGCACTTCCTTCCAAGACATGGAAATGTAAATAGTGAGACTCCGATCAACATTATCGTAGACTCGTTTCAATTGGGGCACGTTTTTTCAGACAGGGCAGGATAAATTTTCAAGCCCGCCCTCAGGTAGCAATCAACAATGCGACCAGCACCGACATCCTCACCAGCATGCTGATGCTGGTGGAGACGAGCACCAGATAAAGCCCTAGCCTCATGCCGAATACCCCGGTGTAATTGGGCAGGAGCGAGCGCAGAGAATAAAATGGCAGCATAAAGAGGCTGCCCAGCATCAGCACCATGATGGCCTTGGTCTCGGATATGCCACCGTTCTGGATCAGGGGTCCCAGCNNCCGCCTTGGGGCTGGCCACATAGACTGTGAGAGGGATGATGGTCTCCGGGGGTATGGAAAAGAATCCGGCCAGGGCGGTGACGTCCAGAGACTGCAGGATCCCCTCCCGATTGAGATAGAGTACCAGAAAGGTCATGATAAAGTACAGGCCGGCAATCCTCAGGAATATGCGCCTCTGCCTCTTCAGGGCTCTTTTTGCAGCTTTTTTATATCTATCCCATCGGTCCGGCGGAGAAGGCGAGGAATATGAACCGGCCGCGGGACCGCTCTCCTGGCCTCCCCCGCGGGAGGAGGATGCCAGTGCAGGAGAGAGCCCTGCGGCATCTGCATCCAGATAGGCCCGGCCCAGGACCATGACCAGAGCCAGCTTGATCAGGCCTGTGGCGATGGAGATGAGGGCATAGGCTCCCCCCACGAATATGCCCAGGACGGGAATTACAAAGGCCAGCTGATAGGTGAATAGCTCCCGGAAATAAACCGGCACGCTGTTCATGATGGCGCTGAGGAATGCCTGCCGCTCACTCAGGCGCCCTTCCTCCTTCAGCCCCGCAATCATAGTATTGGCGGCCAGGGCTGAGCCCAGGCTGACCACAAATGAGGAGGCGGATGCGGCAGGAAGATGGGACAGGGATACAAGCGGCCCGGCCAGATGGGATATGCGGGAGAAGGCGTCCAGTTCCAGAAGAAAGCCGGTCAAAAAGAGCATGATAAAGACTGTGCTCATGGGGGAGACGGTATCGCCCAGGGCCTGGAAGAGCAGATGTAGCATTATCGAGTCCTTGATCTTTTTAGCTTCCAACTGGATTGGCGTACCGAAACTATAAATGTTCTGGCGTATTCTATGGTATCGCTACTCGGCAAGGCGCTCTCGAGGGCTTTGGATTCAGAGAAGACAAAACCCCCAGTTACAGGCTGGAAGAGGAGGACAAAAGGGGATGCTTACAGANNAGATCTGGAAGAGAAGAGAGGCAGGCTCAGGCAGGAGTCCCACGCCATTGGGGATAGACATAGCCAATTAAATGCTGAAGCAAGCAAATGGGCCGAGAGGCGAAATGAGCTCAACCGGGCTACAGAAGGGCTGATTGAGAGAGCCAAGTCCTTCAAGAAGCTGCGGGACGAGAGCAACAAAAATGTGGCCCAGTCCAAAAAGAAGAGGGATGAGTGCAACGAGAATATCAAGCAGCTCTATGTGAAGATAGAAGACCTCCAGAAAAAGCACAACCCCACCGGCGAGCGCTCTATCAGAGATCTGAGCCGGGAGATAGACCATCTGGAATTTCGGCAGCAGACCGAGGTTTTGAGCCCGGAAAAAGAGAAGCAACTGGTGGATAAGATCTCCGCCCTGCGTGCGGAGTTTAAAGGAAGAAAAGAGCAGCTTGAGAAGAGCGAGGACATGAAGAAGCTTCTTGACCAGGCTCAGGCCCTGAGAGATCAGGCATCCACTTACCACAATCAAGTAACCAGATTCGCACAACTGGCCCAGGAATACCACGACCAGATGATCTGCTCTTTTAAAGAGGCAGATCAGACCCGTGCCGAGGCCGATGCCGCCCAAAAGGAGTTCTTGAAGGCGCAGTGACTCCTGTTCGATATTTTTTCCAACCGCTTTAGACTTGAGCATAACCTGAACTGGCCGAGACATGCTCCTTATCAAGCCGGTTAATGGCGCCGGGTTCAGCCAGGTTTATTACCCGGCGGCGGCAAAAGATGAATTATGAAATCCTTCTCTCCGGCGATGGCTGCCCGGGCCCTCTGGCAGATGAGGATTAAAAAGAGGCCTTTTGTCCTCTCCCACGGCATAACCTCAAGCTGCAACCTGCGCTGCCGCTTCTGTAGCTACTGGAAGCAGCCGGGCCCGGAGATGAGCACCCCGGAGATTTTCAGGATGCTGGATGAGGCCGCTGATTATGGCATCGGGATCTACAATGCCTGGACCGCCGAGCCTCTGATGAGAGAGGAGCTGCCCCTCATTCTGAGCCATGCCCGGTCCAGGGGCCTGGTCACCTCCCTGGTAACCAACGGCCTGCTTTTGGAAAAAAAGCTGGCAGATCTCCGGGATCTGGACATGCTCTCCGTCTCATTGGACGGCATCAAGAGCTACAAGGAGCTGCGGGGGATAGACCCGGCCCCTGTCCTGGATGCAATTCGGGCGGCAAGGAAGGCCGGACATGAGATTCTCATCAACTGCGTCATATCCGGAAAAAATATTGGCGAGCTGGAGGATCTGGTGCACCTGGCGGAATCTTTAGGCTGCTGGATCTCTTTTGAGCCCATGCATCTGTTTCCCGATATCAGCCAGCAGGTCTGGCAGAGCCTGGCGATCAGGGATATACCCCAATTTGAGGCGGCTATAGAGCGGCTCATGGATCTGAAAAAGAGCGGATCTCCCCTCATAAATTCTCTAACCTACCTCCAGATGATAAAAGATTTTCAGAGGCAGAACAGCAAAGAAGCCGGGCGCCAATTCACCTGCCATGCCCCGGAGATAATCGTGCATGTGGCGGCGGACGGGACAGTTGGCGCCTGCCGGGTGCACCAGGAGCCTCTTGGCAATGTGAGATCCGGCCTGGCCAGAGCCTGGGAGGATACCAGAGAGAAGAGAAAGGAACTGGCCGCGGAATGCGCCGGATGCCTTTTCTTCGGCTATGTGGAAAACAGCCTGCTCTATGATTTTGTGCCTGAGGTCATGCGCCACTACCAGTGGATGTGAAAGAGACGGATGTGAAAGAGACAGAGCAATTAGCTTGAAAAAAGCCGGGGAGAGGTCCGATGCCTCGGGGCAAAAAAAATCTAATAAGAAGTCCTGGCAGGATGGGAGGATGGAATTCGATCCTCCTCCTTCACCAGCGCCTCGCCTTCTCATTCCGGCTTGCTGCCGATGTATGTCCCTCTGCCGAGAAGTACATAATCGTCAAAAGGCCCGGAAGGACTGGGCGAGGTGCTTCTCTCCGTGCATTCCACTATCTTGCCGCCCACTCTGGCAAAGAAGCTGGGGGATGAATCAATCCGCGCCCTGATCTTCTTTTGCTTCTCGGAATAGAAATAGTAGCCGTCTTCCTTTGCCATTTTAATGCACCTCATATCCTCTTCCCGTCGTCTTCTTCCTTAATTTTTGACCGCAGCTCTCACATTCTGGTTTAAGATGATCCTGGTTTTGCGCTATCCACATGGAGCCGCACATGGGACACCTGGGAAAGAAAGAGTCAGAGCCAGGCACCATCTCAGACCCTCCTCTCTGTACCGCTAGCCATGCTCTCGTCAACTTTTCCGATGTTTATAAGGTAGCGAATCCTCATTCCTTTGCCGTATATCGTCTCTTGCCAGCTATTGCACTGAGTCAGTATCACTCATATCAGCCACCATACATGGGGATCTTTCATAGCTTTGCAGCCAAGGCAAGCCGCCGATTTTCAATTCGGCGTCGATGGCAGCAATCTCATCCGCCGCGGCGGCAATCAGTTCGATAAGCTCCTTTCGCTTTGCCAAAGCTACCAAATAGTCATAGGTCATACCAAACCACCTGCAAGTGAAGGGTATCGATCTCAATTAGAGCATCCGAAATCCCTCTTCAACCTGCTAAATCCTTTGATTGATATCCTGCCGGTCTATGCCAGCCATCCCACACCGACAAGAACAGCTACCATTCCAATACCCATGGCTGCGCCTAGAGTAAGCAGTCCTTCAACCAGGAATGCCTTCATAAATCCAAACCCCAGATCGATTTGGCTTCTCATCATCTGGAGCATGACATCTATGGAAGGCCCTTCGCTGCTTCCTGCTATTCCGGCAAATATGCTGCCCCTGAAGTTCAAAGACTCATTTAGTTCAATTCTCTTTGTCATCGCCTGGCTCCAGAAGGAGTTGGCCCGGCAGCACTTCAGTTACAAAGGCTGCAGTAGAGTATGATGACCCGGTAGGATTCATCCTTTGATGCAGTAGAGTATGATGACCCGGTAGGATTCATCCTTTNNATGACCCGGTAGGATTCATCCTTTTATGCTCCCTGAGATGAAAAGATCAGGATCACTTCATCAGGCCAATCCTTTCAAAGCAAATTTTTTTATTGCCATTCTGCTCTCAAGCTTACAACACCCAATCCAAATCATAATTTGGACTGGGCCTCAAATGCAGAATTTTTTCGCAGATGTATCTAAGGACACATCAATGCCGTGCTCTTGGCAAAAAACGCTAATAGCGAGCTTCGACATGCTTTTCAGGTTTTCCTTCAACTTATATATATTTTGCCTTGGAAAAAACTTAG
>DAWB01000184.1:34877-35985 GCA_002505805.1 Methanosaeta sp. UBA80
GATGAAGGCCATCTGGGAAGAGGACTTCCGGCTGCGCTGCCTCTTCCGGGTGGAGGCGGCCTTAGCAAAAGCGGAAGAAGAGCTGGGCATGATTCCCGCCGGGGCAGCGGCGGAGATCGCCGCAGCGGCGGAGTCAACCCGCCCGGAGCGGGCCAAGGAGATAGAGGATGAGATCGGGCACGACATGATGGCCACCGTTCTGGCTTTAGCAGAAGAGAGCCCTCAATTCGGGGAGTGGATCCACCTGGGCGCCACATCCAATGACATCCTGGACACAGCCACCGGCCTGCAGATCAAGGCCTCCCTGGATATCCTGGAGCCCAAGCTCAAGGCCCTGCTATCCCTCTTGTTGGACAAAGCCCTCCAGAACAAGAACCTGGTCTGCGCCGGCAGGACACACGGTCAGATTGCTGTCCCCACCACCTACGGCCTGCGCTTTGCCATCTGGGCTTCGGAGGTGGGCCGGCACATCGAGCGGCTGGCTCAGCTGCGCCCCCGTGCTGCCGTGGGCAAGATGAGCGGAGCAGTGGGCACCCAGGCTGCCTACGGAGAAAAGGGCATGGAGATCCAGACTCTGGTCATGAAGCATTTGGGCCTCGTCGAGGTGGATGTATCCAACCAGGTGGTGCAACGCGACCGGCATGCCGAGCTCGTCTGCTGGATGGCCCTGGTGGCATCCACCCTGGACAAGATATTCGTGGAGATGCGCACTCTCCAGAGGACGGAGATAGCCGAGGTGGAAGAGGGCTTCGGCAAAAAGCAGGTTGGCTCCTCCACCATGCCCCACAAGAGAAATCCCATCAAATCGGAGCAGATCTGCGGCCTGTCCCGCATCGTCCGGGCCCAGCTCATACCCGCCTTCGAGAACATACCCCTCTGGGATGAGAGGGATCTGACCAACAGCAGCTGCGAGAGGATAGTCTTTCCCGAGGCTTTCGTCTTCACCGACCATCTCATCAGTCTGGCCACTCGTACCCTGGAGCGGCTGACCCTCCGGAAGGAGAACATAGAGAAAAACCTGACCATGCTGCGCGGCCTGAATATGGCCGAGAATGTCATGGTCGAGCTGGCCAAAAAAGGGGTAGGCCGCCAGCAGGCCCATGAGATC
>DAWB01000059.1:0-182 GCA_002505805.1 Methanosaeta sp. UBA80
AACCCCAAGTCTGTATCCATCATCCTGCGGGGCGGAACTGAGCACGTTGTCGATGAGCTGAACCGGGCCATGGAAGACGCACTGCGGGTAGTGGGCGTAGTGGTGGAGGACAAACAGATCGTTCCCGGCGGCGGTGCCCCCGAGGTCGAGCTGGCTCTGCGCCTGCGCGAGTATGCGGCAAC
>DAWB01000059.1:297-11453 GCA_002505805.1 Methanosaeta sp. UBA80
CGGGTCAAGACCCAGGCCATCAACAGCGCTGCTGAGGCCGCAGTCATGATCCTGAGAATCGATGATGTCATTGCCTCCAAGTCCGGCGGACCGGGCGGCGCAGGAGGCCCAGGCGGCATGGGCGGTATGCCCGGCGGCATGGGCGGAGAGGACTTCGATTGAGCCTCTCTCATCCCTTTTTATCCTTTACCTTTTTCTGCTTGGCTTGATTTAAATTTATATAAATTCAATTCAATTGAATCTATGCGCCAGCTGGAGATATCTCATCCATCTCAAATCCAGCATTACTGGTCTCCAGAAAAATTTGCGAACAGCAAATATCGATTAATATTTATAGATCAGATGCTTCTCCTGGCTTGATCATTTGCGGAGAGTGGAAATCTGTGAAAAACGCGCCCAGAAAACCAATGGTTTCAGCCATTATCGCGATTCTTGTTCTGATATCGCCAATCTATGCCGAATCTGCTTCAAATCTGGAGAAGTATCTCGACTGCTCAAGTGAGAAGAAGATCGACATCGTATTTGTCTTCGACACAACAAACAGCATGGGCGGGGAAATCAGCGAGCTTCGTGCTACCGCCAATAAGTTCGCGACGGATCTGGAGGCGTCTAATATAGATTACCAGCTGGGCTTGGTAGAGTTTAGGGACTTCCCTGAGACCTGCGACGGTTTTTCCTGCGGCAGTCCGGGAGACTATGCATACAGCGTTATGGGCAATGGGACACTCACATCTGAGATCGGCACATTTGGCTCCTGGCTTAAAGAGCTAAAGGCCGGAGGTGGCGGTTCACCCGGTCCCGAAGCGGTTCTGGCCGCTCTGAGACATGCAGGCAGCGACCTCTCCTGGCGCAGCGATGCTGAAAAGGCAATAATAGTCTTGACCGACGCCGGGGCTCATCCCGACGGAAGCTGCTGCAATGCAGAGGGAGACACTCTGGAAGGCACTATCTTCGAGCTGGTTGACATTGGCGCGCGCGCATATATCATCGGCCCGGAGGACGCGTCTCTTAAAAATATCGCAGAAAATACGGGCGGTCAGTTCTACGAGATCAGATCGGGCTTGAGCCTCAAGCCTCTGCTGGAGGAGATCACCAAGTCCCTGGGATGCAGCTTCAGAACAGATGTTGCTACTGCATGCGAGAATAATCAACTTGAAGTCTCTGTGCAACTGATTGGCAAAGAGACCATACCGTACATATCAGGCCAGACGGAAGCCTGGATGTATCTGGATCAGGCAGGAAGCATCTCTCGCTTTAACCTTAGCTATGATCAGGAGGCTGAAGCATATTTGGGCAGTGTTCCGGATGTCTGCGGCCCGGTCGACCTGACTGTCTACGGGCATGCTGGCGATAGGAGCGCGGTTCAGACGGTGCAGGTAGAGTGTGACGCTTGCGGGGTCGCTGCTGAGGCAGAGGAGCAGGGCGCGCTCTCCATCTCCGGGCGGATCTACGATGATAGCAACGGCGACGGAGTTAAGGGCGAGGATGAAGCGGGCCTGGATGGCTGGGAAGTCTCGTTGCTGAAGCCTGATGGCGGCTCGGTTGCTCAGGAATCAGATAGGAAAGGGTACTATATCTTTACAGGGATTTTGCCTGGAAGTTACAGGGTGGTGGCCAATGCACAGGAGAACTGGACAGCAACGTCTCCGGAGACTGGTACGATGGATGTGGAGCTTATCGATGTTCATGAGTCGGAGATAGACTTTGGGTTTAAATTGCATTTATTCTTGGAGCCTAACCAATCACGATCTGAAATCATAGTGTTCCCCGACCCGAATCTCGACGCCGCAGTCAGAGCTGCAATAAATAAACCCGATGGGGCCATTTATTCTATGGATCTTGATGGACTCAAGGAACTTGATGCTTCCTCGAAAGATATTAAAAATATTACGGGATTGGAGTATTGTGATACACTGGGAGATCTAAATTTGGGAAGCAACCAAATAACAGATATGTCACCACTTTCAGGGCTAACTAGCATAGTATATCTTTCCCTGTATGGCAATCAGATAACTGATATCTCGCCATTATCAGGACTAATTAATTTAAGAATTATAACGCTTGAAAAAAACCAGATAACCGATGTATCTCCATTATCGGGATTAACCAATCTGGTTGATTTGAGCCTAGACAGCAACCAGATAGCCGATCTATCACCATTATCAAGACTAACCAATCTAGAGGGTTTGGACCTTGAAGGCAACCAGATAGCCGATCTATCACCATTATCAGGGACTGACTAATCTGACACTTTTATCATTAGATAGCAACCAGGTAGCCGATCTATCGCCATTATCGGGACTGACTAATTTAGAGGATCTCTTCCTTGACAACAATCAGATAGCAGATTTATCGCCATTATCGGGACTAAAACATCTAAAATGGCTCTTCATTAATGGCAAGAACAATCAGATAGCAGATTTATCATCGTTATCAGGGCTAACTAACCTAGCAAATCTTCAACTAGATTCTAACCGGATAGCAGATTTATCACCGTTATCAGGGCTAACTAATCTGACACTTTTATCATTAGATAGCAACCAGGTAGCCGATCTATCACCATTATCAGGGCTAACTAATCTGAATACATTATTTTTAAGAGGGAACGAACAGATAACAGATGTATCGCCACTATCCAGACTAACTAACCTGAGTAAGCTTTACATTGACAGAACACATATAACAGATGTATCGCCGTTAGATGGACTGACTAAACTGCTAGTCTATGATTAATCAAGACCAATGCTCAAGGAAATGCACCAATCTTGCCACTGATAACTAGAGACCTTACTATACAAAGCCCTTGGCCTATGGCATGTGGAGAGATATTAAGGCTTGCTGCCATATGACCTATACAAGGTCATTTTGATAGATCTATCGGATTCCTAAAACAATACAAGGAAAGATGATATCATGAAAGGACAATGTCTATGGATCTTGGCAACGCTCGCTTTGCTGTGCATGCCATCCACATGCGTAGCATCGCAGGTGGAAGGAACAGATTTAGGAACATTCGTAGTTACAGCATATAACATTGCAAATGAAGCTGACCATCCCTGCGAAGATGCAGATGAAATCCTCGCAAAGGGCTTGAATAACTATTATTGTCCGGAATTCTTGTCGGATATAATTATGCAGGGCAGCGGAGTTGATGATAATAACAAGTTTATACAAATCGACTGGAGCGGTGGCAAGAAACCTACAACAGCTTCTGAGACGTTCTTCACTTATGTGCCATATATAACTACTGGAAGCGGGCAACGATTAGAAGATGGTATCTCCATAGCAGTTGATCCTTCGGTTATCCCTCTGAATTCCTGGGCCTACATAGAGAGCATCGGTTGGCGCCGTGCTGACGATACAGGCGGCGCTATTAAGGGAAAGAGAATAGATGTTTTCATGAATGTGCCGCGAAAGGATGCAATGAACTTTGGAAAGAAGAACCTTGATGTAGTGCTGCAGGCTGGTGTGCAGGGAAAGAGTCAACAGGAATCTGAAACAACAAAAGAAGCCACTTCGGTCACGTTGACTCTCTACATACACAATGGGAGCGCAAGCGGATCCGTGATTCCTGGTGCGCAAGTTATATGGCAAGACGGTTCGGGCAAAAGTTCCCAAATTACAGCAGACAACAACGGTATTGTTACTCTCAATGGACACCCTGGGGCCTGGTCATTTAAAGCGTCGGCTGAAAACTATGAAACTAATAGCTGGGATCAGGATATAACTAGCACCTGCGCCAAGCATGCGTTCCTGCAGAAATCCCTTGGCGGAATTAACGGCAGCACCAGCCAGGGCGCGTCAGCATCAGCGACGCAAGCTGAATCCACTCAGCCGGATCAGGGTAGTGCCAAGTACTGGGAGGAGAACGCCTACGATCTCATGAACCAGGACCGCTGGGAGGAGGGACTCCAGGCGCTGGATAAATCCATCGAATTAAATCCAAATAACCCAGAGGTCTGGAGAAACAAGGGCGTCGCTCTGCAATTCCTTGGAAGGTACGAGGAAGCCATTCAAGCGACTGAGCGGGCAATTGAGATCGATCCAGGCAATGCGAATGCCGTGATCCAGAGAGATCAGTTCGTTAGAGATCTCGAAAAACGCAACAAAGATCAGAATAATCCAGAACGATCGACTCAAACAGCTCAACCGAATTCTCAGTCGCCCCCGTTACACACAGGTTTGCAATCATCCGAAAGCAGCGTGATTGGCAAATGGGCTTTCCACNNGTCAAGCGAGAAAGTCACACGCGGTCCTGATTCGAAAGACGAATGGGATTCCACAGTCGAATTTCATAGCGATGGTACTTTCACCGAATCTACATCTTATATGACTTTCGCAGGGGAGTGGACCCAAGATGCAAATAATATCCGCCTTCAGGATAGCCTAGAATTCCGTGATGGATCTGGAAATTATGTTTCAGCATCACAAACTTCTGAATCCCGGGATGGAATAATTGATGGGAACACTATGAATGGTAGAGGATCAATCCATACTCAAATGACTGTGACAGGAGACGATTCCTATTCCGCAGAAATTTCGGAAGCTTATACTTGGTCAGCTGATCGAATAGAATAGGTGGGATGGGTAGATTTGCTGAGTACTCTATGAGGGTAAAGGCGACTACTCTTACAACCAGGAATAAGGCGATCCGGAAGACAAGCTCATGGCTTATGGAAACAGAGAAAAGAACCGCCCAGATATTCGCAGGACTGGGCTTCTCTGGGCCTTGCTTTTCCACAGCAAAAGGATTATTATGCTCGGACGGAGTAACAACCGATGATGCAGCGCAAGTTTTTGATGAAGGGCAAGGTCAAGGAAGCCTACGACCGCGGGGACAGGCTTGAGTTTCTCTTCACCGACAACATCTCCGTCTTCGACAAGGTCATACCGACCCAGATTCCCTTCAAGGGCGAGACCCTCAGCCGGGAGGGAGTCTACTGGTTTGACCGGGCAGCCAGGATGGGAATCAAGACCCACTTCCTGGAGCATCTGCCCCCGGCGGGAATGCTCTGCCGCAAGGTGGAGATACTCCAGCCATCCCAAATCACTCCCCAGTCCAAGAACTACCTCATCCCCCTGGAGTGGATCTGTCGCTGGTATGTGGCTGGCTCACTATACGACCGGGTCAAGGAGGGCAGGCTCTCCGCCCGCGATCTGGGCTATCCCTCCGGGCATAAGGTGAAGCTGGGCGAGCCATTGCCCGAGCCCTTCCTGGAGGTCTCAACTAAGCTCGAGAAGACGGACCGGCTGCTGAAGAAAGAGGAGGCCCTAGAGATCTCCGGCCTCTCGGCCCAGGAGTATGACCAGGCTCGGGAGATTGTTCTAAAGATCGATGAGGACATGGGCAGGAGCGTCTCCTCCCGGGGCCTGATTCACGCCGACGGAAAGAAGGAGCTGGCCTTTGATGAGTATCGCCAGATCATGGTCATAGATGTCTACGGAACGGCAGACGAGGATCGCTTCTGGGACAAGGCCAGATACGAGGCAGGAGAGCTGGTGGACCTCTCCAAGGAATACGTCCGCCAGCACTACCGCCAGATCGGCTACAAAGACCGGCTCTATGCCGCTCGTGAGGCAGGCCGGATGGAGCCGGAAATT
The DNA here is from genome assembly GCA_002505805.1 of Methanosaeta sp. UBA80. GTDB lineage: Archaea > Halobacteriota > Methanosarcinia > Methanotrichales > Methanotrichaceae > Methanothrix. The sequence goes on from DAWB01000059.1 coordinate 5,899, forward strand.
CCCGCTCTGCCCCCAGAGGTGGTGGCACAGAGCAGCCGCATCTACATCCGGCTATTTGAGATGATCACCGGAGAGGCCTTCCTGCCCTCTGGAAGGATATGATCTCAGGGAAACAGAAGTCACAAGGACAATATCAAAATCACAAATTTAATTTGTTATCAATGGAGAATACCGAATATGAGAAGACTATTGTTAATCCTTATGTTGGCTGCACTGGCCATATCCGGTTGCACGGAGAAGGGGCCCAGCGCGCCGGATAGAAGCGTCGAAGAGCTGAAAAATTTATCCGCCCCATCGGCTGAGAACCTTTCCAGCTTTGCGGTAGAGAGCCTTGCATCCCAGGCCATTGAGCTTAATTCCGGCAGCAATGCCAGCGAGGAGAAAGCGACCACAATAACCGAGAGCATGGAGACCCACTCCTCGGTAAACCTGTCAGGAATGATGGTTCATGTCAAAGGCTCAACCGAGAGCAAGATGGAGGTTGAGGGAGAGCCCGAAAACAGCAATGTGATTGGTGCGGAGGTCTATCTCATTGGCAACTCCACCTATATCCAACAGGACGGCAACTGGACTCATCTGATAGATCCAAGGCCTGCTGAAGAGGTATGGAGCGGGGACAGGAATAATCAGGTGCTTTCACTGGCCGGGACCTTTAATCTCTCAGAGCTCGAGGATATGGGCAGCGAGTCGGTGGAGGGAGAAGAGGCTTATAAGTTCAGAATCGTCACCGGAAGCGCCGATGAGACCAATCTGTTCAATGTGGCTTTTGCCGTAGCAGCCAAGGTAACTCAGTACCCATTAAACCTTCCCTCCATCAATCGAAGCGAACTGAATGAGACGGCCAGGATGGAGAAGGCCATCTGGATCTCCAAGCAGAGCCTCCTTCCGGTGAAATATGAGAGCGAGATCAGCTTCACCATGACCCCGGAGATCATAGGAGCGATGAACCTTTCCACCGGCCAGATGGAGATGTTCAATCAATCCACGACTTTAGGTGAGATCTCGGTTTCCGTGAAGACCTCAGACCGGTTCTACGACTTCGACAAGCCGATGAGCATAACCGTTCCGGAAGAGGCCCTGAACTCTCCGGCCATCTCTCCGAACACCATGCAGCCCACCTCCAGCCAATAGGACTGCAATACAGGCAAAAGAGTAGCAAAAAGAGCATGCATCAAGAGGAATTGAGGCGGCTTTTCCTCCGGGAAAAGCCCGCTTTAGCTCTGATAGCAATAGAGGAGATGGAGAACGCTTATGCCGCCCAGGTGGCCAAGCGCATCGACTCCACCGTGCCCCATACCTGCAACATTCTGGCCCAGATGGAAGCGGAGGGATTGATCACATCCCGTCCGGTAGGTAGGGTAAATTACCTGAAGCTAACCGATAGGGGCAGCAGTCTGGTCCTGGCTTTACGCCAGATCATGGATCTCCTGGATAAGCCAGATGCCATGAGGCTGAGGCTGGAACGCTTGCATGAGATGGTCTCTCAAGAATGCGAGGCAGAGAGCGCAGGCCTTCGCCTGGGCCCTCTGCGCCGGGATCTGGCCAGGATCATAGAGCGGGGAGACGGGCCTCTCAAGGATGAGGCCAGGCGCCTGGATGGCGAGATTGTGATCCGCCTCTCGAATCAAAGGACGGCCTAGGCCTTCAGCCGCTGACCGGTGATGCTAGGGCAATGGCTGAAAATGAGCTTTCAGCCTCTCCTCGATCTCCGCCAGGCTCAAGCTCTCCTGCTCTCCTCCCCCCATATCGCGAAGGATAATCTTCCCGCATTCAATTTCCTCCCTGCCCACAATTGCCACATAATCGGCACCGGATCCCGCTGCCGCCTTTATCTGGGCACTTAGGCTGCGGCCCATCACATCCATTATCACCGGAAAGCTTTTTCGCAGATTTCTGGCTATGCCTGCTGCCTCATTCTTGACATCCGGAGTGAATGCCAGATAGAGCGGAGCGCGGCAGATGCCGCCCATTTTTGCTATCTCCATGATCCGGTCAAAGCCCAGGCCGAAGCCAGTGGATGAGGTCTCCTTTCCTCCGAAGAGGCTGGCCAGCTCATAAGTTCCCCCTCCACAGATCTGCCTCTGAGCGCCAAGTCCCTGGGCATAGATCTCAAAGACAGTTCCGGAGTAGTATTCCAGGCCGCGCACGATCTCAAAGTCTATGGTAAAATCGACGCCATAGGCCTTGAGAAGATCGACCGTCTCCTCGAACTCAATCAGATTCAGCTCTGCCTCTACCGCCCGCCCCTCTCGCGCTGAGTGCCGGCCGGATGGGACTGCAGGCTGACATTTCTCAACTTGGGAGGATATTTCGCCGGAAGGCGACGACCGAAAGCAATCCAGTGGCTCTTTACTTTTCAGATCCTCAGCTATCTGGGCGGCCAGTTGCAGAGCATTGCCTCCCTTGCCGTCGATCAGCTCCAATAGGCCGAGATGGCTGCAGTCGATATCCTCCAGAAGGGCAGTGAGGGCTTCTCTCTCCTTCTTGTCTATCATCCTCATAACCGATGAGCGATGCTCTGCGTCGATCCTTCCCAAGATGCTGCGGATCAAACCCAGGTAGCCTATATGAATATCCCCGGAGATCCCCACGCTTTTCAGCATATCCTCGGCCAGAGCCACAGCCTCCGCCTCCGAGTCCGGCCTAGCCCCGCCGATGATCTCCGCACCCATCTGCCAGAACTCCCTATAGCGTCCTTTCTGTGGCCGCTCATAGCGGAAGCAGTTGCCGAAATACCACAGCCTCTGAGGCTTGGGGGAGTTTTGCAGCTCTGAGACATACATGCGCATAACCGGGGCGGTAAGCTCCGGGCGCAGGGCCAAGTCTCTTCCACCCTTGTCCTTGAGGCTGTAGATCTCCTCAATCACCGATGGCCCCGACTTTGATGTAAAAAGCTCCAGATGCTCGAAGGTGGGAGTGGCCACCTCCCGGTATCCCCAGCGCTCTAAAACATCCTGCATGGCCCCTTTGGCCTGGCCTCTTCTCTGCATCTCCTCTGGGAGAAAATCCCTGGTGCCTCTCGGTCTCTGGATGATCATAACGGCAGAAGCATTGAAACAAAATGCCCTTATAGTTTGTGATGGCCCAGAGCCAAGCAACAGCACTGGATAACGGCTTGTCTGGATGGCAGCATAGATTATGGTCTATAAGGCCGATCAGCTCATAAAATCAATAAAAGACAAAAAAATAGGGGGAATGCGAGGCATAATTATTTCAGCTTCTCCCCCACCTCAGAGGGGCAGACGATTATCTGCACCGGTTTGATGATGATATTGGATATGGCCTCGGCACGACCACCCTCAGCGGTATTTAAAGCGGTTACGGAGACACCCTGGACATCTATCTTAAGATTATTTCCGAGCTTGCCCGCTTGAGCGGACATGGACTTGTAGGCAGAAATACCAGATATGTCCTCGGTGCCTATAGGGCTGGAATTTATGGCATTGTCCACGATCTTCTCCACGTCTTCTGTGGCAATTGCATCCCAGTCGATCTCCTCTTCCGACCAGCTCTCCACCATTTCTGCTCTGTCGCCGGTGACGCTTACTCCCAGGGAATTAACCAGACCCCTGGCATTGGGATCGCCGCTCTGCTGTTCATCCAAGACGACATCCCTTTTCGCCACGGAGTTGATGGCAGTCAGATCTGAGATCTGGCAGGATGGATCATCGGAGGACAGAGTAATGGACTGCTTGGTAGATGGTGTCCTAGGGACAATATCCGAGCCGCCGAGCTGCTCACTCAAGATCAGGTTGAGCGAGGTGATCTCCTTGAGCTTGCCCTGCAGATCAGGCAGGCTGGCATGCTCCGCACCACCGGTCACCCCAATGAGAATGCTCATGCAAATAAAAGTAGCCCCCACCAGCATCCGGCCGGTGGGTTTCAGCTTGTTTTCCATTTAGCCTCCTCGGGGCCGGTTTCCAGACCCAAAGTTCAGCACTGATTGGTCACGATCTCTACGTTGTTAGTGGCTTTGGTGACTGCAGGGGGTACTCCTGGGCCAAACCCGGATGCGATCGCAGTTCTAGCTCCCACTTTCAGGTTCTCTATATTGACTTTATTGCCGCAGTCATTGCATCCGCCGCCCACAGGTGCACAGCAGTCGGTGGCTCCGGAGTCCTGGTTCTTCTTTATCTTCAGGTTATTCTCCGCGTTAGCTCTGCCAACCGCCAGCGCAAAATCGTTGCCGACCTGCAACTCATCAAGATTGACATCCACCCTGGCCGGGATGGTGAAAGCAGTATTTTCTGTCTCATAGATGCCCTGTCCCAGAACCTCGTCCCCACATATCGCCATAGCAGGGACCGCGAAGAAGGCCAGTGCCATAGCCAGTGCAAAGATTATCTTTCTAATAGTCTCACCCCATAAACTCATGTTGATTGCATCCCTACTATGAATCAATTATATATAAATTTTTTGGTGTTTATTTTAAGATATTGATAGATTAAAGAAGATATTTCAAATCAAAAATTTTACATTAGATATGCTTGCATCATAATAGTAGGAGAGAGTGGCCATAGGAAAAAGCTTGCAGCTCGAAGAAAATGGAATGTCTTTTCAGATGCAAAGAGAAAATATGACCAATGGCAAAATAGGCTGGAAAGATCCGCAGCTATGCTTATTTACAATCTAAAATAAGAATTTGAGGCCATCACAGCTTTTGATGGACCTCAGAGGGGACAACTATGGTTTGAACCGGCTCTATGATGATATTCGACGTAGCCACTGCATTGCCGTCCGGCATGCTGTTTACAGCGGTGACTTTGATATCATGAACATTAACTGTCAGATAATTGCCGGCATACTTCAGATCGCCACGCCGAAAACCCGGGCCGCCGGCTTCATTGCTCTCCGAGTCATAATTGGAGGCCTCATCTCCCTGGCTCTCCCCGCCGCCCACATCTATGGAAAGGGCGTTTGATAGACCCCCATCCTCAGGATCTCCATTCTGGGAGCTTTTCTCGATCACATCTCTCTCCTTCACCGAGTTTATGACCAGAAGATCATCCAAGCCCGCGGATGAGTTGTTGGCATCCATGATTATCTCCTCTCTTACCGGAGACATGGAGGCTGGCCTGGGAATAGCCGGCCGACCGGGCAAGGATGAGCCGTGCCAGGGGAAATAAATAGTCTCCCCCANNTATTTAGCTGCTCATTAACATCCAACTGGGGCACGGATGATGCCGAACCGGCACAGATGCATATAAAAATAATTCCCACTAGCCCCAGGCTAATGGGCAACTTCGACATCTTCATTTGTTCCTCCTGGATCAAAGAGCTGGGAATCTTACATCTGATCGGCACAGATCTTGACGTTGTTCTCGGCTGCGGCAAAGCCGAAGGCAAGGGCATTTCTGTTGCCGACCTTGATCTGATCTACATTCACCTTGATGCAGCAGTCAGTGCAATCCGCGGTCTGCAGAGTAATCGGTCCCGCCAGAGTTGGCTCATTTGAAACAAGCCTATTCATGCAGCACTGATCGGGGCACGCTCCTGAATTCTGGTTTTTCTTGATCTCCAGGTTGTTGGTAGCTGTGGCCTTGGGTGTCCTCATG
>DAWB01000059.1:11586-12662 GCA_002505805.1 Methanosaeta sp. UBA80
ATCTCACCCCATACATCCGTTAATTAAGCTGATGTAGGTATTGTTAGTATAAATATTTTTTGGTAATGAATACTAAGATTAGCATGTCAGAATGAATATCACAAAATAAAATATATTCATATAGTATTTAATAATAAAAGTATCAATAAACCTTATTAAACAGATTTATCTTAAAAAATAAAATTTTGTTTAATAAGCTTTAAGACAAAGATATAAAATAAAATTATATATTGAGTTATTATCAGATATCAATTTCTATGCACGATCCTGATGAGATATTTAGTACATAGAACTCATTTTTAGAAGTTATGCAATTGCAGCGATTTGCGGGCTGCTTGATAAGATAAATATTGCCCACTAACCTGGGTTAGCGGGCTAGTCAAAATCTCTAATTTCGAGAGCCAGCGTTTAGTGCTGATTGGCTACGATCTTGACGTTATTCTCGGCTGCGGCAAAACCGAAGGCCAGTGCATCCCTATTGCCTACTTTGATCTGATCCACATTCACCTTGATGCAGCAGTCAGTGCAATCCGCGGTTTGTACTGTAATTGGCCCTGCCTGAGTTGGCTCGGCTGAAGTAAGCGTATTCATGCAGCACTCATCAGGGCAGGCTCCTGAATCCTGATTCTTCTTGATCTCCAGATTGTTGACGGCTGTGGCCTTGGGTGTCCTCATGAAGATGCTTCCATAAGCCAGAGCTTTGTCGTTTCCTACCTCAAGGGAGTCAATGTTGGTGTCTTGACCCGCGGGGAACTTTATCGAGGATTCCTCGGTCTCGAATATTCCCGATGCGAGAACGCCTTCACCGTCACATCCTGCCAGAGCAGAGACGGACAACATGGCTACTGCCAATACCATTGCAATTCCTATGGTCTTAATAATCTCACCCCATACATCCGTTAATATAAGCTGATGTAGGTATTGTTAGTATAAATATTTTTTGGTTATGCATACAAAATCTAGCATCTTCAAGCTAGTATGAACTAGAAAATATCTTCTTTATGTATTTACTAATTATAAGCATCTATAAGAGACTGATAGCGATTATCTTTATAAAATAAAATATTTTATTTTAT
>DAWB01000239.1 GCA_002505805.1 Methanosaeta sp. UBA80
CTCCGCCAGGCCGAACTGGGCATCGGGTGTCTCGCCACTCGATCTCCTTCCCAGCCGCTCCAAAACCAGATCATAGGCCAGATAGCCTATGCCTCCCCCGGTGAAGACCTGCCTGCCGAAGCTGTTGGGCATGCCCCGGCTAGAGGGAATGGCCGCCCGCAGCACATGGAAGAGATCGTATCCCTCTTTTATAACTCCCTCCAATGTCGAATCTTTTCGCTGCACGTCCACGCATTCCGAGAGCCGGGCTTTCATCAGCTCCATGCCCCCGTTGTAGAACTCCATCTTTACATAGCGGTTCTTCACAGTGATCATGGCCGAGGGATCGGCACCGACAAATGAGAACCTGGCCTTCTGCCCGGACTTTTCCACCGACTCCAGCAAGTAAGGGCAGCGGCGGCCCCGCAAGGCCAAAAATAAAGATAGAGGGGCATCCACGCTCACCTTATTGCTCACATCCACAAAAACCGGCGCTACAGTGGGGAAGGACATGCTCTCACCGCCTGCAAGAAGGAGTGAATCTTGCCCGGATCCTTTCTCCCATCAGTCTCAGTGCCGCTGGATACATCCACAGCATAGGGCTTGACCCGCTCTATAGCCTCGGCGACGTTTCCGGGATATAGCCCCCCCGCTAAAATCACGGGAACCTTCAGAGATGCGGCTATCTCCGCACTGATCAGCCAGTCGTGAACCTTTCCCGTACCGCCCAAGGTGCCGCCGACCATACTGTCCAGGAGAATGGCATCTGCCACTGCAGCATAGCGCCGGGCCTGTTCTCCCCCTGGCTCGGCAGCTACGGCGGCAATGATCTTCTGATATGCCCGCCCTTTCAATTCAGCCAGATCGACGGGAGAGAGGGATCCGTGCACCTGCAGCGCCTCCGCACCGGTCTCATGGGCCAGGCGTAAGGCATCATCCACATCCCTGGGATTGATCACCGCCACGCTCTTGCAGTAGATGGGCACCCTTCGGATGAGATCTGCCGCCTCGCCTGCGGACAGGCAGTGCCTGGATGAATCTATCTCCACCACAAAGCCCACTGCATCCGCCCCTGCCGCCAGGGCATAGTAGAGGTCCTGGCGGCTCATGAGCCCGCAGATCTTGACCCTGGTCATAAGAAGCGCACCAGCTTGCCGTAGTCGCCGTTCATCTGCACCATCTTATGCAGGAGATCGAGGGCTCTGCCGGAGCTTATGGCCTCCTCCGCAGCAATGGCTCCTTCTTTGAGGCTATCGGCCTGGCCGGAGATATAAACTGCTGCACCGGAATTCATGGCCACGATATCCCTGGCGGGCGATCTCTCACCTTTCAGCACAGAGACAAGCCTTCGAGCATTTTCCACAGGAGTCCCCCCGGCTATGTCCGCCAGGGCAGCCGATGGATATCCCAGATCTCTGGGCTTGATGCGGTAGCTCTCTATCTCTCCGTCCTTGAGTTCGGTCACCGCAGTCTCTCCCACATTGGTTATCTCGTCCATGCCGCAGCCGTGAACCACCATGGCTCTCTCCGTTCCCAGCATCTGGAAGACCGATGCCAGCTTACGGGAGAGGAGGGGATCGTAGACACCCATCACCTGAGCCCGGGCTCCGGCGGGATTGGTCAGTGGACCCAGGATATTGAATACTGTACGCAATCCCAGCTCCCGTCGGACAGGAGCCACCCGCTTCATGGCCGGGTGGAAAATAGGGGCAAGCATGAATCCTATGCCCAGGCGCTCGATCATGGCCGTCACCGCCTCAGGAGCGGGGCTGATGTTCACTCCCAGCTCGGAGAGCACATTGGCGCTGCCGCACTTCGAGCTTACGGCATAGTTGCCGTGCTTGGCCACCGGCACACCGCAGGCAGCAGTGACTATGGCCGCTGCCGTGCTCACATTTATGGTATTGGCAGCGTCCCCTCCTGTGCCGCAGGTGTCCACCAAAACTCCTTTCACCTGGGGGCAGATGCATACAGCAGAATCCCTCATCTTACGGGCAAAGCCGGCGATCTCAGACACGGACTCGCCTTTCATGCGCAGAGCTATGAGAAGGGCCCCGATCTGGGCGTCGGTGGCGCTGCTGAAGATGTATCCCATCAGTGCTTCGGCCTCGGAGAAGGCCAGGTCACTTCCTTCCACGATCTTTTGAAGATAATCCAATGCAATCACCAGATCTAATGTATAATCTTGTACTATACTGAGTTAAAAAGTACATTGTATTTATAGATTGTGCATTGATGTCCCGGACAAACAGAAATAATCTCGGATCATCTTCTTGCGATGAATTAGAGGGAAATGAACCAATCTAAAAAATTAAAATATTAAATAAAAATCACCATTTGCCGGATTCAATAACATCGATATTGTCCAGAACCTGAGCAATGGCCTTTTCGCTCAGATTATTCTTTCTGAATATCTTTATGATACGCAATAATTCAATGTTCTCGTCTGTACCGGCAAGCTGAGATGCATAGAGTTCTGCAGCGTCCAATCCATTCTCCAGCACAATCCTCTTGGTCTCCTTGATTATAGGCCCGGTTATGCAGGCCTTGGCTGCACCGATCTGCTCTATGGCTCTCCCCATGTCTTCCATCTCTTTTGAACTGAGCATATATTCACTTCCTCTGTCACTGTGAAAATTGATATTACAACGATCGATAAGGATAAATATCTTTTTAAAAAGCTCTTTCAACTGCAGTAAAAAACTGCCCCTAGGCCTGGCTTTGACTTTCCTTCATCACCTCAGATCCCGGTCGGTTCTGTCTCCAATTTTTGTCTCTTTCATCCGGCTTTTCCTCTCCAAGATCGGATAAATCTGCGCCACACATGCAATTCTTCCTGTGCTCGTCTCCTAAATAAAGTGGGGATTTTCGGCCACCGCAAAACCTATTACCCTCTTGAGAATTCCCATGCCTATGGCAAATCTCAATGTGGCAGTTCTCGGTGCCCCTGATTATAGCAAGGATCTGGGAAAGAAGGGCACTGCCAGCGATCTCACATTTTATAACCTGAAAAAGGCAGATACGACGGTCACTTTTATAGAGCCTACCAGGTTCCCGGAAAGGCTTGCCCCTCTCTATTATGCCGTATCCATGGCTCAGAAGGCCCTGCTCATAGTCGATCAGATCAATCCCGCCTTTGGAGAGATTGTGATCATGCTGGACTGCATCGGCCTCAGGGAAGGGATTGTAATCCTGAAGAATTATATCTCTCGCGAGCAGATAGCGCCCCTGATCAAGGGAACTGTGGTCGATGGCTATGAGTTCATAGAAGAGGATAAGAACTTGCTGAGGGAGAGATTATTGGAAGATGCGGCCAGGATCGTCTCGCCCCAGGATGCAGCAACGGGAACCCTGCCGGTGGATCATTTCTTCAATGTGCGGGGCATAGGCACCGTGGTGCTGGGCTCCTTGGCCGAGGGGAGCCTCAAGAAGCATGATGTGCTTATGGTACTGCCGGGAGAGAAGACGGCGCAGGTGCGCTCCATCCAGAAGCATGATCAGGACTTCGATACAGCGGGCGTTGGTGAGCGGACAGGCATAGCTCTCAAGGGAATTGAGGTAGAGGATCTGGATCGAGGGACCATACTCACCAACGACAAGACCATAAAGCAGGTTTCAGCCTTGCAGGCTAAAGCAAAGCTGGTCAAGTACTGGCCGGCACCGCTGAAAGAGGGCATGGTGCTACATATCGGCCACTGGATGCAGCACGTTCCCGCCCGGGTGGAGGCGGCCACGTCAGAAGATGACTGGCATGAGATGGACCTCAAGCTGAAGCTGGACAAGATGCTGGTCTACCGGCCGGGGACCAGGGCAGTCCTGACCTATCCCGAAGGCGGAAAGCTGAGGGTGGTGGGAACCATACAGCTGCCTTAAGCAAAAGCCTTTTATTTTGTCAACCTTTTTTCTGATTATTAGTTTACAATAAAAGGAGGGATAGATCACGGACAATTCTGCCCTTATCATTGCTGCCTACCTCATAGCCGTTCTTGCCATAGGCGCTTTTGGCCGCCGCATAAAAGGGCTGGAAGGTTTCCACCTGGCGGGGCGGAACATAAAACTGGTCTATCTTACCGGCACCTTCTGTGCCAGCATAATCGGCGCCTCTTCCACCCTGGGCATGGCCGGGCTGGGGTTCAGCAAAGGCCTGCCCGGTGCCTGGTGGATGCTCTCTGGCACGGCAGGTCTTCTGGTTCTGGCCGCTTTCTTTGCCAAGAGGATTAGAGAAAGCGGCTGCTACACACTGCCCGAGCTGGTGGGCACATTTTATGGCCAGAGGGCCAGGATTGCTGCAGCAGTGCTCATAGTTATCTCCTGGATTGGCGTTGTTGCCGTGCAGATCCAGGCCTCGGGAAAGGTGCTGGGCGCAGTATTAGGCGGCGATCAGACGCTGTTCATGGCCGCATGTGCGGCAGTCTTTGTGCTTTACACCATGTACGGAGGACAGAGTTCGGTTATCAAAACCGACCTGGTGCAGCTCTTGATAATATTGGCGGGCATGACCCTCCTATTCATCAGTGCATGGAAGGCTGCCGGGCCCGAACTGCTCTCCGGTCAGAGCTTTCCCACCTCTCCCCAGATGGGCGGCTGGGATGTTCTCACCATGCTGGTAGTTGTCGGCTCGGCTTATCTGGTGGGACCGGATATGCACTCTCGCATGCTTTCTGCTCATAGCCCCGGGGAAGCGAGAGCTTCTGCGGCGATATCGGCACTGATCCTCATCCCATTGGCCTTTATGATCACATCCCTGGGAATCTTCGCCAGCGGCTTTTATCCTGCTGCATCTCCGGAAGAGGCTATTCCCCTGCTCATGACCGGACTTCTCTCTCCTTTTTTGCAGGGCCTGGTGGCAGCAGCCATGCTCGCCGCATTCATGTCCTCTGCGGACACCAGCCTCATGACTGCTGCCTCCATTTTTACTCTGGATATATTCCGAAAGGCGTTTGCCAATTCCAGTGAACAAAGACTGATGGCCGTCTCCCGGATTTCTGTGGCGATAATAGGATTATCCGCTCTGGCATTGGCTGTCTCCATGCCCGGAATCATCAAGATCCTGATGATGGCCTATACCATCTTCACCAGCGGTCTGCTCTTTCCGGTTATAGCCGGCTTTTATAAGGAGCGTCTGGGGCTTACATCATCCGGGGCTCTGGCAGCGCTGGGAGGAGGAGGCATCACGGCGATCCTATTCGGCCAGAGCTATCCCCTGCTGGGTATGGCCGTCTCTGCCGCGCTGCTTTTTGGAATGAGCTGGTTGGAGATATGGCTTAGAAGGAATGGAGCCTGACTAGATTGGTGGGAATTTCCAGCCAGCTGGCAAATGTTCATATCCAGGGAAGGGCCTGGCAAGGCTGGATATGAACCGGAATAAGATCATTATTCAGAAAATAGCTGCAATAATATTGATACTGCTCGGCTTGTTGGCCATGCTTGTAGCCTGGGAACTTCTTCTAGTGTCTAACATTCATAACTCTACTGTGCTGGTTTTAGAGATGGGTGGAGTTTTGGTCTGCATGGCAGGGTACCTCCTGCGTCGGCGCATCAAGGCACAAGAAGAGGATGCCAAGATACAAGAGCTGGCGAGCCGCTCCCGGAATCAAGGGTGAGACTGCCAGTAGAGCGATTTTCAGCCAGGGCTTTGCTGCAAGCCTATAATTTTGACGGATAAAATGTGGAAAAAATGTGAACTCTTGGGCTGCAATCAGAGCCCAAGGGTGGGATTGATCCCCAGAACGAATACTACCACGAAATATAGTGCATTCAATACCAGGCCTAATGGCACTCCCAGCTTGGCCCACTCGCTGGAGGTGATGCCCAGCTTTCCGGCGGAGATGATA
>DAWB01000023.1 GCA_002505805.1 Methanosaeta sp. UBA80
ATAGTCCACTTCGAGATATTCTGCGATGAGGAGGAGAGGGCCAGCAAGTTCTATGCCGAGCTCTTCGGCTGGAAGCTGGAGAGGATTGCCGGCACTAAATACTGGAATATCACCACCCAGGAGGGGGCAGCGGGCGGCCTGACCCACCGCTTCAATCCCTATCAGAAAATCATCAACTACTTCGGCGTCCCATCGGTCAGGGAGGCCTCTGCCAGAGTGGAGGCTCTGGGCGGCAGGATTCTGGTCCCGAGGATGGCTGTTCCCAAGGCGGGATACTATTCGCTATGCAAGGATGCCGAGGGCAATATATTCGGGCTGTGGGAGGAGGATCGGGAGGCGAAATACTAGAGAACGAACTGCTAATTCAGCTCCTCGCCGCCATCCTCTCGTAAGCCCTCTCCACCATCGCCATCGGCGATACGGAGTTCATCTCCAGCCCCAGCTCCTCGGGCGAGAGGCCCAGAGCGATGCCCACTAACTGGGTCACATATAGCACGGGAATTCCTATCTTCTGGCCCTTCTTGTCCTCCAGTGCCTTCTGCTTGGCGTCGAGCATGAGGTGGCACAGTGGGCAGACGGTGACAATGACCTCCGCTCCGGCTTCCTTGGCCTCGGCAAGGATGGCAAAGGCGATGTCATCCGCTGCATCCTCCCGGGGCATGAATATAGGCCCGCCGCAGCATGAGGTCTTGTGCCGCAGCTCTACCGGCTCCGCCTCAAGCCTCTTTATCAGCTCCTCCAGGATGGTGGGAAACTGGGGGCTGTACTGCCCCACCGGGCGGGTGAGCAGGCAGCCGTAGTAGGCAGCGACCTTCATCTCCTTGAGGGGCAGGACGATCCTCTCATCCTTCTTCTCCAGGCTCTCCAAAATCACATCCAGGGCATGGCGAATAGCGGCTCCGCTGTATTTCTTCTCCAGAACAGCATTCACCCTCTCCCTGACCTCCCCATCCTCCAGCCGCCGGACGGCAGAGCGCAGATTGCTGTAGCAGATGGAGCAGGGGGTCATTATGGGCAGCTCAGTCTGGGCCATATTGCGGGCCGACAGGCCCGTCGCCACCAGCTCATTGGAGACATGGGTCGCCCCGCAGCAGTTCCAGTCAGAGAGCTCCTCCAGCTCTATTCCCAGAGCGGCGCAGACCGCCCGGGTGGAGACGTCCATCTCCTTTCCCGTGGACAGGGACACGCAGCCCGGATAGTAAGCCAGCTTCATTCTCTCAGCTTCTCCACAATTCTCTTGACCTCATCCCTGCCTTCAATCCTGTCCACCCTCGCCCCGATCTTGCCTTTGGAGATCAGCTCCAGGCCCATCTGCATGGACTGGACGGCGGCCTGGGGATAGACCAGCAGAAATTCTGCTGTCAGCGGCAGCTCGGCGATGCGACCGTAGTTTTTGATTTGTTTCAAGAAAAACTCCTCATAAGAGGCATCCCTGCCCCGGACGCTCTCCCGCTCAGCAATATCCTTGAGGGCGGAGACCACCGCCTTGGGCCGGATGCCCCGCGGACAGCGCACAGTGCAGAGCAGGCAGGAGGTGCACAACCACAGTGTCTCATTGTGTAAAGCCTCCTCCTTTCTGCCCTCCAGGCAGAGCTTGACCAGCTTTCTGATGCTGGGATTCATCAGATGGGCCGTGGGGCAGCTGGCGGAGCAGGTGCCGCACTGAATGCAGGTGAGCATCTCCGGCCCGGCCAGGCGCAGGACCTCCTGCTTGAATTCCACATCTTTCGCCGCAGTTGCTGTTGACATCACTTCGCCTCCCCTGCTTGGCTCTTTTCCAGCCGCTCCGATATCTTGCGGCTAGCCAGCTCCGCCGGCTCCTTCTCCAGAATCTGGCGTACCTTGGGCTTTTTGAGCAGCTCTTCCAGGGGCCCCACCGCCTCATCCACCAGCCTCAACAGCTCCGGATCAACTTCCGGCTTCTCCGGAGGGGGCATGGGCTGCCTCTCTATATCCGGGGGAGTGAGGGCGCCGCTAACATCCGGCCTCTCCCTGCTTCCCGTCTTTATGGCGGCTATGGCCTGCTTCCACTCCTCGGCCCAGGGGGTCTCCATAACCCTTGTATGGCTGACATCGGATCTCTCCACCTCGATGGCCGAGACGGGACAGGCCTTCNNGCAGGCTCCGCAGAAGATGCACTGATCCTTGACCGGAGCCGCTTTTCCCCGCTCGTCCACATACCAGCACTTGGCGGGGCAGACGTTGAAGCAGGCCTGGCAGCCCTGGGGGTCGCAGCGTTCCAGGTTCTTCTCTACCATCCTGATCTCGCCCTGGAAGGGCTTCTTGATATCCATGGCCTCATAGGGACAGACCAGAGCGCATCTCCCGCAGCCGATGCATAGATCCTGATCTACCTCAATCCTGCCTTCGAACTTTAGAGGAGGATCGGCCTTCAGGGGCTCGCCATCCACTGCTATGGCCTCCTCAGGACAGATGGCGACGCACAGACCGCAGTAGTCGCAGAGCTCCTCGTCCACCAGAAGCTGCTCGTAGGGCGCCAGCTTTTGCGGCTCCTTGTCCCTATCGGTCCGGTCTATTAAGAGAAAGGCCTTGCAGAATTTTGCGCATCTTCCGCAGAGGTTGCACTTGTCCTGATCGACGGAGATCTTGCCCTCTATCCCCTGTCGCAATGGCCCGAAGTCCTCCCGGGTGCGGTTAAAGGTGACACGAATGGCCTTGGTGGGACAGACCGGCTCGCAGAGAAGGCAGGGCAGGCACTTCTCGTTGGGCACGGCCTCACAGAGAAGGCGGGGATACTCCGGCAGCCTGCTGAAGTCCACCGGCTCTGCCCTTTCTTTTGCCAGCGTTTCTATTTCCTTCTCCAATGCTGCTTGGCTCATGCCTCTGCTCCGGCTGCCTCTGCCGCCTCCTGTGAGCTCTCATCTTCCGGCAACTCCAGCACTGTCATCTTGAAGGCCTTGGTGGGGCAGAAGTTGACGCACATGCCGCAAAAGGCACAGGCATCCAGGTCGATAAGAATGGGAGGCGCATCCAGCCCCTTGGCGATCTCCTGGAGCGGCCCCTCCTGCAAGGCGTTCTTGGGGCAGAGGGCAACGCAAATGGAGCATCCGGCGCATTTCTTATAATCATAGTCCAAAAGGATCTCACGCTGCTTGCTCTTTTGCCTGGCCAGGATATGCGAGTCCTCTACATCCATATCCTTCTCGATCTCCATCATGGCTTTTTGCCCTCCTGCGATGAATCAGCCGGACCGGTCTGATCCTGCCGCTCCCCCGACTCTTTTCTTTTCAGCTCCGTTCCTATGGGTCCCATGGCCTTGAGCTCGGCTATGAACTCCCGCAGATCCTGGGCATAGATCTCTCCCTCGCTGGCGGCGCACCAGACAATCTTTACCCGGCCCGGATCAAGCCCCACCTTCTCCAGAACTCCCTTGAGCACATTGACCCTCTGCAGGGCCTGGTAGTTGCCGTCCTTGTAATGGCATTCGCCTATGCGGCAGCCGGCGATGAGAACCCCATCCGCCCCCCGCCGCAGGGCTTCCAGTACGAAGCTGGGGTCCACCCGGGCCGAGCACATCACCCTGATGTTCCTGGCGTTGGTGGGATACTGGATGCGAGAGGTGCCGGCCAGGTCGGCTGCCCCATAGCTGCACCAGTTGCAGAGGAAGGCAACTATGAGCGGAAACTCCCTCTTGACCTCTGTAGCCGCCTTCACCTGAGCCAAGATCTGTTGGTCGGAGAAGAATCTCATATCTATGGCGTCCACGGGGCAGGCGGCGGCACAGGAGCCGCAGCCCTTGCAGGCCGCCTCATCTACATAAGCCGGGCTCTTGACCGATATGGCCTTCTTGGGGCAGATGTCCACACAGAGCTTGCATTGGATGCATTTGTCCGGATCTACATAGGCGGAGGTCGGCTCCAGCTCCAGGAAGCCCCGATGCAGCAGCTTGAGCGCCTTGGCCGCAGCGGCGCTGCCCTGGGCTATGGAGATGGGGATCTCCTTGGGCCCTGAGGCGCAGCCGGCGATGAAGACACCATCGATATGGGCTTCCACCGGCCTCATCTTGGGATGGGCGATCTCAAAGAACCTGTCCGGACGGCGGGAGAGGCCTAAAAGGTTGCCCAGGACCTCGGCATTGCTATCGGGCTCGAGGCCCACCGAGAGCACAGCCAGGTCGTGCTCGGCTCGTTTGATCTCTCCGTTCTGGGTGTCCTCGTAGATCAGGCTGATCCGGCCCTCCACCTCTTCGATGCTGGAGACCCGGGAGCGCACGAAGTTGATTCCCAGCTTCTGGGCCCGGATATAGAATTCCTCGTAGCCCTCCCCGCAGGCCCTGATGTCCATGTAGTAGATGGTGATATCCGTATCGGGATACTTTTCCTTGACCAGCTGGGCGTTTTTGAGGGAGGCCATGCAGCAGATGCGGGAGCAGTAGCAATTGCCGACCGTGGCATCTCTCGATCCCACGCACTGCAGGAAGGCGATGGAGCCGGCGATCTCTCCAGTGCTGGGCTGGACCACTTCTCCCTTGGTGGGCCCGGAGGCATTGAGCATCCTCTCCATCTGCAGGGTGGTGACCACATCCTTGTACCTTCCGAAGCCGTACTCCTCCTTTCTGGCGGCATCGAAGGGCTGCCAGCCGGTGGCCACGATAATGGCTCCCACATTGATCTTGAAGTCCTGCGGCTCCTGCTCCAGCCGGACTGCATCTGCAGGGCAGGCCTCAGCACAGCGGGAGCATCCGATGCAGGCCTTGGGATCGATGCAGGCGGCCAGGGGCACGGCCTGGGGATAGGGGATCANNTTTCTCTTGCCTATGCCGAAGTCGTACTCGCTGGAGACCTCCACCGGACAGGCGCTGGCGCACTCATTGATGCAGCCCTTGCACAGCTTCTCGTCCACATAGCGGGCCCGTCTCACGCCGGAGACGGTGAAGTTGCCCACGCTTCCCTCCACACCCAGCACCTCGGAGTAGGTGTAGAGGGTGATATTGGGGTGGTTGTAGACCTCGGACATCTTCGGCCCCAGGACGCATATGGAGCAGTCGTTGGTGGGAAAGACATCGGTCAGCAGAGCCATGTAGCCGCCGATGGTGGGCCGGCGTTCCACCAAATAGACATGAAGCCCGGCATCGGCCAGGTCCAGGGCGGCGGCGATCCCGGCCACGCCACCTCCTATGACCAGGACATCCTTGCTCACAGGAATGCTTTCTGGCTCAAGAGGCTGGAGCAGCTCCGCCTTGGCCACAGCCATTCGGATGAGATCCTTGGCCTTCTCCGTGGCCATGNNGTTGGCCATCTCCAGCATATAGGGATTCAGGCCCGCCTTGCTGATAGCCCGGCGGAAGGTGGGCTCGTGCAGCCTGGGCGAGCAGGCCGCAACCACCACCCGGTCCAGTTTGTGCTCGGCTATGTCCTTTTGGATCTGCTCCTGGCCGATATCGGAGCAGGAAAATTGCAGGTCGCGGGCCACGGCCACGCCGGGAAGCTTCTCGGCAAAGCTCTTCAGATCCTCCACATTGAGGACCCCGGCTATGTTCAGGCCGCAGTGACAGACGTAAACACCAGTGGGCATGGGACTTCGGTGAAGTATGAAAGCTCCAAGTCACTTAAAGCTATGCCATTATGATTGTTACTGGCTGCATTTTGCCTGGAAGATACAATCAGCTTTTTCAAGATGGATGGGCCATAACAATATGATGATCTCCAAAGTCTACATCTCCCACAGCCCCCAAGATGAGGATCTGGCTCTGCAGCTCTCCCGCGCTCTCTGGCGGGTGGGCCTGGAGAGCTATGCCGCCCTCTACCAGCTCTCTCCAACAATATCCCTGGTCGAGAGGGTCTCTTTCGGCATCAGGAGCTCGGAGTGCCTGGTGGCATTGGTGACAGAGGAGGGCTCGGCATCCCCGCAGCTGTGCCAGGAGATTGGCCTGGCGCGGGGGCTGGATATGCTGATCATACCCTTCCTGGCGGATGGTGCCAGGCTTCCGTTTCTCATCGATCACCTGATGCCGATTATTTTCAAGGAAGAGGGATTCGCCGATGCTGTGGGGCAATTAATCCGCACCCTGCGGGAGCTCTCCCGCCTGGAGTGGCTGAAGATCGTCTGCCCCAAATGCGGAGAGGAGATGACTCAGTATCTCACTCCCCAGNNAGAGGCTCTGGCCGGGGCGGGGTGGCTGGAGACTGTCTGCAGCTACTGCCAGAACAGGATAAGGCTGGATGCGAGGACGTTTGAGGCGGTTATACGGGCCGAAGATGAAAAGGATTAGATCTCATTGTCACGAAGTATGATAGCAGATGCTCTCAATCGCAGAAGAGATCCCTTGGCCTCAGCCATTCAGAAATTGAATGCAAAATATGCCAGCATAATCCGGAGGGGGTAGCCACAGTTCCATTGAGGTCCGAACTCGGATAATCGGTATTGCATGAGCGGGCCGAAATTGTGATCGTCTCTTGCACCGTCTTGGTGAGCTAAAATCACAATCGTTGTTACCAACTGTGGCTATACATTAATCTCTCTTTATGTTATTTACCTTTTTTCCTTATAAAACCCAAAAAATTGTTGGCTGATAAAACCAATTGATAAAGATTTAATTAAATTAGTAATTTATATTCGGGCTTAATTTGGTAAATTGTACGGCATTATTTAAATATTCGTAAAACAATAATGTGGCCAATATTTATATTTTGGCCGATATTTNNGATATTTGAGGGATATTATTTAATTTTATAAGTCCATTTTATAAACAATGGCTAACATATCTGGAACTCAAAACGAGGAGAATCCAGGATGACCCTGCAAAAGCATGTCAGCTTGAACATTAATATTCGTGGCCTGAGCGAGTCTCCCACACTTGCCATCAATGAGAGAGTAAAGCAAATGCAGAGCAGAGGAGAGAAAGTCTATAACTTTGGACTCGGCCAATCTCCATTTCCTGTGCCCGTTCCTGTCGTGGAGGCTTTGAGGCTTCATGCTCATGAAAAAGAGTACCTCCCTGTAAAGGGTCTCTTTCCCCTCAAAGAGGCTGTGGCCGGATTTCACCGTCAGAAAGATCTGGTGGAGGCAAATGCAGACTATGTTCTGGTCGGTCCGGGATCAAAAGAGCTTATGTTTCTGCTGCAACTGGTCTTTTACGGAGAGATAATTGTTCCTACGCCATGCTGGGTCTCTTATGTGCCCCAGGCCCAGATCCTAGGAAAGAGAGTGAGCTTGCTGCATACCTCATTTGAGGATAAATGGCATATCCGCGCCGATCGGCTCTCCGAGCTGCTGGAAGGGGAAAAGGATACGTATAGACCAAGACTGCTGGTTCTCAACTATCCCGGCAATCCCGACGGCCTCACTTACACTGCAAATGAACTCAAGAAGATAGCAGAAGTTGCTAGGGAATATGAGCTGATCCTTCTCTCGGATGAGATTTATGGCCAGCTCCATCACCGGGGAGGCCACGTTTCAGTGGCTCGCTTCTATCCGGAAGGCACGATAATAAGTTCCGGCCTCTCCAAATGGTGCGGAGCAGGCGGCTGGAGACTGGGTACATTCACCTTTCCTCGCAGCCTGGACTGGCTGATGGATGCCATGGCTGCCGTTGCCAGTGAGACGTACACCTCCGTCAGCGCGCCAATCCAGTATGCTGCTATAGAGGCTTTCCGGGGATCGATGGTAATCGAGAGATATCTATGGCATGCCAGACGGATTCTATCCGTACTGGGTCAGAAATGCTACCGGATGCTGAGCGATGCGGGTGTGAGGCTGCATTCGCCTGAGGGGGCTTTTTATATGTTTCCTGATTTTTCCCCTTTTGCCATAGAACTGGCAAAAAAGAACATAAAGACTTCAAAGCAGCTCTGCGAAAGACTATTTCAGGATACTGCAGTAGCCATGCTTCCGGGAAGGGTATTCGAGAGACCTTGCGAGGAGCTTACGGCAAGGATCTCGTACATCAATTTCTCAGGATCTAAGTCCCTGGCGGCCAGCGAGACCATAGCAATTCATCATGAGCTGCCTGCGGAGTTCATTCAGGCTCATTGCGAGGAGACCTTGAGAGGCATGGAAATCCTGACAGAATGGCTGACAAGCTAGCCGGGATTGAGACGCAATGAATGGCTGGCGGGAGGGGCAAGCTGTCATGGCCAGACCCTAGTAGTAATACCATATGCTTCTATAGTCATCCGGGTCTTCTCCTCTTTCTTTCAGCCGTTTTAGATACTTTTTGATGGAAACATCGGTATAGATATAGGGCTTGACCTGTGCGATGTTCTTCTCCCAGGGCAGGAAGGAGTACGTCCTTGGCCCCTAAGGGATTATAGAGATCAGTTCATGGTTCTGCCAGGCACAAAGATGCTATCTTTTCCATGTTTCCGGCAGGAGCATCAATATCACAGGAAGAATCTCCAGGCGGCCGATGTACATGAAGAAAAAACCCAAAGCGCGGCCTGCCTCTGAGACTCCGGTAAAGTCCAGGGCTACCACGCCAAATCCAGGGCCAACAACTCCTAAGCAACATGCTGTAGCGGAAATAGCAGAAAGGAAATTGAACTGAGGATTTGACGCCTCAGTGATGGCAAAGGCCAACACTCCCAAAATGAAGATCAATAAATATAACTGCACGAACAATAGAACTGACTTGACGGTATTCTCTTTAACCACCTTATCTCCAATCTTTATGACCATGACCGCCTTGGGGTGAAGGCTTCGCATCAACTCATTGTATGTGTATTTTAAAACGATAAGCACCCGTCCTACTTTTATTCCCCCACCAGTCGATCCCGTGCAGCCCCCAATCGTCATCAGAAGTATCAAAATGACCTTTGCTGCCATAGACCAGGCATCATAATCGAAGTTATTCACAAAACCAGCCGTGGTCATGGTTGAAGCTACCTGAAATATCGATGAGCGCAGCGCGGTAAAGGAGCTTCCTGGTATTCTGCCCCAGATCATCAACATAATAACAGAAATTAAAATTATAAAAATATAAAATTTAAACTCTTCGTCCTGTATTAAGCTTTTAAAATTTCTTTTAAGTATAATCTTATGATATATGATAAAATTGGTTCCGCCCAGCAGGAGAAATATGCAGACAATGACCTCCACCAATATGCTATTGTATTTTGCAATGCTGTAAGCTACAGGAGAGAACCCACCTGTTGCAATGCTGGCAAACGCAGTGCATAGGGCGTCATAGATAGGCAAGCCAGCTCCTACAAGCAGCGCAAATTCAAAGCCTGCCAGTCCCAGATATATTCCCCAAAATGTTTTTGCGGTATTCCTAACCCTGGGCGTAATAGCCTCCTTCACCAGTCCGAGACCATCCACAGAATAGAGCTCTCTGCCGGCCAGACCCAGATTGGGAAGAATGGCTATGAATAGCATTATAATTCCCAGCCCGCCTAAGAACTGAGAGAATGACCGCCAGAAAAGAAGGCCGTAATAAGTTCCTTTGACGGAAAGCAAATCCCCAAGATCCAAAGTCAATCCGAAGAAAAGATCAATCGTATCTGTGGGGAAGCAATAGGTGAGGTAATTTGCGGCTCTTTCCGCCAGAGCATAGGCCAGGCTGCTTTGCACTAGGTCAGGGCTTATGATCCAGTAGCCCTCTGAATTGTATTGGCTGAATATGGTGGCACCTGTGGTCGTAAAGCCGGACATGGATTCAAAGATCGCATTCATCGGCCCAAATCCAAAGATCATGTAGGGCAGAGAACCGATCATTGCCGCCAAAAGCCAGCTCAATGAGACTGTGACGAATGCTTCTCTCCTGCCCATATCAGAGTTCTCGCCGAAATGCTTTAGGATAAGGCCCAGGATGAGGACAAGAAGAGAGCTGACTCCAAAGGATATTACGCCCAATGGCTCTTTATAGATGGCCGAAACCAGCCCTGGTATTACCATGAGTGCCCCGATGAGGAAGGTCAGCAAACCTAGGGTTTTCAGGACGATCCTTATATTCATTCTGAAAGCCAATTGGGCTAGCCGTTAATATGAGTTTGCCTGATTTGATCAGATGCGGATCCGTCCGGATGTCTGTACTCCTCTAAGACACTATCCTCTCACTACTATCACAGGCAGATGGGTTCGGGACTACAATTATATAATCCTATCAGTATTTTTTAGCTAAAGTTTGCAGGAAAATTCCTATGTGTGCTTGAATCAACGCTACCATTTAGCCGTCAAGAAATTTTCTTGTCATCATCTCCTATAGCCATCGCCTCTTTCTTCAGCATAATTACCTCTCGTTCAAACCGTTTGAACAGGAATACCTTCGCGAGGTCCGTTAAAACGAAGGACGTCATGGAGTAAACCCATACGAATAATGCAAGGCTCCAGCCTATAGCGGGTATGAGCAGGCCGTAGACTGCGATAATTGTCGCTACTATTTGAGTGCCGAAAACTGCTACCAGCAGTATATTGCTCGGCCGGTAGGACCAGAAATGGCCTTTTGTCCTGGTTATAAATATAAGAAAATGCCCTGCGACCGAGAGCTTGAGGTACATCATTGATTGCAGGACATCCTTGCTAAGGTGAAGGACGTTCACTCCTATGAAAAATAATATAAAAGATGCTACTGTGCCAACCAGGCCCAGAAATGTCGCCATACCAAGCACATTCGTCATATCCCATCGGCTAGGCTTGAGCGCATACTCCGCTCGGTCGTAAGCGATGGACATAATGGCAAAATCGTTAAGCAAAGCCAGCAATACTATCATAATGGCGGTCACCGGATAAAAGTTGAAGATGATTATTGAAAGAGTGATGAAGAACAGCACTCTGATGGTCTCAGCTATGCGGTAAATTGCGTAGCTGTTCATCCGCCGGAATATCTTGCGGCTCTCCTTGATGGCGTCAATAATGACGGATAGCCCCTTTCTGGTTAGAACTATTGCTGCGGCAGATTTGGCGGCATCTGTAGCTCCCGAAACTGCAATTCCAGCATCGGCTTTCTTCAAGGCAGGTGCATCGTTTACACCGTCACCAGTCATTCCAACGATGTGTCCTCTAGCTTGAAGCAGCTCTACGATCTTGAATTTGTGCTCAGGAAATACTTGGGCAAAACCGTCTGCCTTTTCGATGATATCCGTGGCATCTTCGTCTGATTTGTCGATGAAGTCCGATGGGGGCCTGATATTAGTTCCTAGACCCACCATCTGGGCGATCTCTTTGGCTATGTCTACGTGGTCTCCGGTGACCATTTTTATGCGTACACCCAATGACTGAGCAGTATTAATGGTTTCAGCAGAGTCTTCTCTGGGCGGGTCTTGAAGGGCAATAAGTCCTACATAGTGCCAGGCTCCATTGGAGTCCGTGCTTGCAACGCCCAGAGCCCGATAACCCTTAGAAGCGAAAGCTTTTACGCTTTGGTCAACTGAGGCGCCCGCTGTACTATTTGCTGCTAATGAGAGTATGGCTTGAGGTGCACCCTTGGCTGCCCCGAAGCTACCTTGAGGACCCTCTATTTCGGCTAACGTCCTCTTAGAAACGGGATCAAAAGGTTTGAACTTGCCCAATTTGTAGCTGGCGGTTTCAACCTGCACTTCCTTGCTCTTCTTTATGATGGCGACATCTATTAGGTCACCGTCCTCCTCCCGAGAGGCTAAGGCACCAAACAGCAGCACATCCTTCTGGGAGAAGCCTTCGAAAGGCACTACCTCTGCCACCGTAATGGCATTCTGAGTTATCGTGCCGGTCTTATCTGAGCAGAGAACATCCACCCCGGCCATCTCTTCGATGGCTGTGAGCCTGCTTACTATGGCTTCTTTCTTGGCGAGTTCCATCGCACCCACTGCCATTGTCACGGATAGAACGGCTGGAAGGGCGGCGGGTATGGCGGCTACCACTAGCACCAGGGCAAACTGCAAAGTCTGTAGAAAGCTTTCGTGCCTCTGGGTGGCTACGATGAATATTATGGTCACCAAGACTGCGGCCAGAATGATCAGATAGTCTCCAATCTTGACTACCGCCTTCTGAAAGTGGCTCTGGGTCTTGGCCAATTCTACCAGCTTGGCAGTACGGCCGAAGTAGGTATTCATCCCCGTAGCAAAGACCAGAGCAGTCATCTCTCCCTGACGCACTATTGATCCAGAGAAAGCAACCTCTGAGACCTTTTTCTCCACAGGCAGCGATTCACCTGTCAGGGAAGATTCATCTACCTGAAGAAAATCGCCCTCGATGAGCTTGATGTCTGCGGGAACAATCTCACCCAAACGGATTCTAACCAGATCACCAGGTACAAGCTCTCGGGATGGAACGCCTTTCCATAGCCCATCTCTCTGGACCCTGGCCATAGGTGCAAGCCTTTTCTTCAAAAGTTCAATGGCATTGTCAGCTTTCCGCTCTTGCCAAAAGCCAACCACGCCGTTCATGAGAAGAAGCAAGAAGATGATGGCAAAGTCATCCCAGCGACTTAGTATTGCGGAAAGAATGGCTGCGGTTTCAATCATCCAGGGAATGGTCCCCCAGAAATAGCCCAGGAATTTTATAAACGGATTGATTTTTTCCTCTAAAATTTCATTTGGGCCATATTTTTGGCCTCTTGCCTCTGCTTCTTGGTTAGACAAGCCGTTCTCATTCGATGAGAGCTTGCTCATCAAATCGGCAACTGATGATCTCCCGGCCTCATCAGCGCTGATAGCAGAATCGATAATCAAAATATGCCACCTACCTATATTAATTCCGACATTCCGGAGTAAGGATT
>DAWB01000056.1:0-16749 GCA_002505805.1 Methanosaeta sp. UBA80
TTCCCAGCTGCGGCCCGCTACCGGCCTCATCAGCCAAAATCCCAATGGCGCCGCTGCATAAATCGAGAAGCTCAAATCCGACCCGCCGGTCCTTATAGCGCCTCTCCCGGGCCAGGACGCCCCCGGCCTGAAGACGAGAAGCCTCTACCACCTTTGCCACCAGAGTGGACTTTCCCACCCCTGGCGGCCCGGTTACTGCTATTCTATTAACCATATAGCTCTCTCATCTTCTCTGTGTAACGGCCCAGGCTCTCCACGTCTTTGATCTCTTTCTTGACCAGCTTTTTCAGCCTGCTCCGTATCAGGCCATCCGGCCTGATTCCCACAGAACGGAGGTAGCGTCCTATGGTCTGGCACATCTCATCGCCCTTGCAGTCCCAGTCCGTGAGAAGAATGACCTGAGAATATTTCCTGGCCGTTTCCTCGGCCAGATCCAGGGCACAGCGGCGGGAGGCCATGATCACCGGACCGGAGAGGCCCAGAGAGCGCAGGGCTAATAGGTCCCTCCTACCCTCCACGATCACCGCTGCACCCTCCTCGGAGGCCTGGAGAAGAGACCCGATCAGCTCCTCCAATGCCTCAAGATCATAAGTTCCTTTGAAACGGCTCTCTTTATTCTCTCTCGCCCCGATCATCCTTCTCCGCCTTCTTTTGGATATCAGTCATGGCCAGCTTCCGGGCCAGAACTGACTGGGCCTGATCTCTGGTAATCCCCTGGACCAGAATGCTCTTCTTGGAGCTCTTCTGGCCGCTCATCATCTCTACCTTCTGCTTCGATACTCTCAGAATCCGGGCCAGTTCCTCCATCAGCTGCCTGTTGGCCCGCCCTTTTATAGGCTCCTCGGTGAGGCGGGCCTCAAGAGACCGCCTCCAGGGATTGTAGCCGGATGGGACAGTCAGCCGGCTGCAGCCGGGAACTATCTCAAAAGAGATGACACAGCCTTGAGGATGGGCTTTTATCGCCTCACCTGGATCCATTAATCCAATTAGAGCATCCAGCAGCTATAAGCTTACCTGTTGATGGATAGATGAAAAAAGAAGAATAAATCATATAATTTTAAAAACCGGTATCAAGAGACCAGATAAACCCCGGCCACTATGAGCAAGAATGCTGCCGCCTTCATGGCCAGAGACTTGCCGTCCATCTGCTCTGCCAGGAGCCCGGGATAGAAACTGCCCAGCAGGATTATAAAAAACAGGGTTATGAAGGGCTGCAATGCAGCCAGGCTGGAGACGAGAGCCACAGATCCCTGGCCATAGGCGAAGATGAAAGCTGCCCTGCCCAGGAAATCCAGGATCTCATTGGCCAAGAGCGCCAGGAGAATAAAGGCTCCTCCCTGGAAATAGGCGGTCCACTCTCTTCTCATCTGCTTTGGCCATAGGATGGGCAGGATGGCCAGAAAGCTTCCCAGAGAAGACCAGAGAAGGAGATGCCACTCGGTCATGAATCCCAGAAGATATTTGGCCGCCAGGGCATAGGCGGCGCTGAAAATCCAGAAGACTGCCATGTACTTTAGAGCGGGGGAGATGGATTGACTGGCCTGTCGTCCGGAACGATAGGATACGAGCACCGCGCCACTGACCAGCAGAGCTCCTCCCACATAATCTTCTGCCTGAAGAGTCTCTCCAAAAAAGAGAAATGAACCTAAAAAGACAAGCACGGGAAAGACATAAACTAAAGCGGCTATTCTGCTGGTCTCCTCCTGCTGTAGAGCCCGCAGATAAGCCGCCCAGAGGATTACCTGAAAGCTGCCGGTAGCCAGGGCATAGAGCGTCTGAGGATAGACCCACCCCCAGCCCAGATAGAAGGGAATAGCAAAAACCAAGGCCTGCTGCATTATAACCAGCGCTGCCAGATAAGCCAGAGGCTCCCTGACAAATCGGCCCAAAAAGAGCTTATCGATGATTCCGGTTGCAGCAAAAGCAGCGGCTCCGATAAAGGAGAGAGAAAGCCAGTCCACAAAATCAGTCTCTTCCGATAACCAGTTATAGATTTCGCGCTGTTTGTTGCTGACAGTCTCCGGAAAAATTTATTACCCAATGGCTCAAATAAGTTATTATGATTATAGTTGTATCGGATGTGCATTTGGCGGAGAGAGATGACCGAAAGACCAAGAAGGATGACAACAAGTTCCTGGAGTTCTTGAGTTATATCTCAGAGGACAAATTGCAGGATGGAGGGGAGTTAGTCCTTTTAGGTGATATTCTGGATCTATGGCGGCGGGACTATGTCAATGCCATGATGGAGAGCAAGCCGATCATCTCCAAGCTCATGGAGATGAAAGAGAGGGTCAAGATCCATTATCTAGCAGGAAACCATGATTTTCATATTCTCAGGATGAGTGAGATCTATGGAAACAATTACCCTTTCCGAGTGGCCAAGGAGCTGCGCCTGACCGAGGCGGGCCGGAGCTATATGTTCATCCACGGCTACCAACTGGAGGTCCTGGCCAATCCTTATTATAAATCCATGAGCGCCTACGAGACCTTTGCCGAGGGCCTCTGTCTGGCGGGAGATGAGACCGGAAATGCAGCAGACAAGCTTTGGGAAACATACGGAAGGTCCCAATCAGCTCTTGAAGGCCTGAAGAGGCTTCCGGCGGACATTAAAGGAGCCATAGATTCCATGTTCAATCCGCCTGCAAACCGATTGGTCAGAGCCCGTTCCAAGATAGATCAGATAGCCACATCCAGCGCCAGATCCTTTTATCTGGGAATGGACAAAGATGAGACGCTGGTCTTCGGCCATACCCATGAGCCTTTTCCTCTGGACAATGGAGCTATAAACACCGGCTCATGGAAAAAATCTCCCTGCACCGAGTACAGGTATTTGGAGATAGATGGCGGCTCTGCCGATTTGAAGAGCTTCTCTTAGCCCTCTTTCCAATCATTTCTTCTTTATTCTTCCCTCTCTGCCTGGACCATTCCGCTCCATGCCTCTCCTTCCGCCGGGAATGCCCTGTACTGCCCGAAAAGAGAATTGC
Source organism: Methanosaeta sp. UBA80 (assembly GCA_002505805.1). Taxonomy (GTDB): domain Archaea; phylum Halobacteriota; class Methanosarcinia; order Methanotrichales; family Methanotrichaceae; genus Methanothrix. The sequence goes on from DAWB01000056.1 coordinate 2,985, forward strand.
CATCCTTTGCCAGATTAAACCGGTAGAGGTTTACCTCTCCTGAGGTAACCGCATCCAGATTTACATTTTCCCCCGAGAGGTGGCCGGAAGCCGAGACCCTCTGGGTCTTTATCCCATCATTAATGGTCCCCGTTCCAAATATGGCGTCCCCGGTGGAATAGAGCCTTAAAGCCATGAACCTGTTCTTGCTGTCGGAAAGCTGCAGGGACCAGTTTCCTTCCATGCTCTCTGCAGTTGAGATCATCGTACTGGATGGGGCCGGCTTGACCTCAATCTGGGAGGGAGCAGCTCCTGCCGAGCTCTCCGGGGAGATGATCGAGCTGTTATTTTCCAGCCGCTCGCCGATCTGGGTGAAATCGATGCCGCTTCTCTGGCTCCAGATCTCTCTGGATTCCTGGGGACTGGCAGGCATGCCCAGAGGTGGATTATAGTCCCCTCTGCTCTGATCTATGAGCTGATCTGCCGACAGTCCCAGGCCGCCGTCCAGTATGACAGAGCAGTCTGCAGCCAGCAGCACCAGAGCCGCTAAAGCCTCTCCAATCAATCTTCTGCATATCATCTTCTCTGGGACTCCCGAAAGGAGATGCTTCTCCATCAAGTCAGATCCGGCTGGAGGATCATCAATTTTACATATTCTACCAGAATAGGGATCTCTCTGGCTGCCATCGGCTTCCAGCTTTCGTCTACCAGAGGCTCCCAATCAGGCCCCTTTTTGCCCCAACTCGAGATATCCTCATAGCGGCACTGACCCGAGCTCAGGCCATCGGCCTTGTTCTCAAAAAATCCAAAAAATCTCTTGCTGATGGGACCGTACTCAGCCAGGTACCAATTCATGCCATTCTTATTATAAAGATGCATGAATATTACCTCCTGACCAATGCAGGAGTGATCAAAGGTCAGAGCTGGAAGGGCAGCTAAATCCTTGGACGAGAGATCAGAGAATTTTCGAGCCATTTTCCAGCCACCGCCAAATTGCTGTTATTCCCATATTCGGCCCGTGCAGCATATCAACCTTGCCCTAAGAGTTGAAGACGAGAGCCTTAAATCGCTAAAGCTAATACATTTAAATATTGGGAGCAGAAAGTGGCAGAGGGAAGGCCTGCTATCAAGGCCTTGGCGCGGCTGTGGTCCAGCGGTTATGANNGGGTTCGAATCCCGGCAGCCGCACGTTTTCCTTAATGGCATGTAATTTCGAGGCACTTTCTCCTATGGTTCAATTCCAGCATCTGGTTGAAAATTCTCCCGCAATATCTGTGCAGAGGGACTAAGCAATCGACATCTTTATTTCAAGCATCCTATATGGAGCAGACATTGATAAATTCATCCACATTTAGAGATGGGCAGGAGCTCTCTGCCCTCCCGCCGGAAAGGCTTGCATCATACGCAAGGCCGGGTCAGCTGTCCCTGAATAAAGAAAATCCTGAATGCAAAAATGAAGGAAAGGTGCCACAGAATGCCCGGCTATTTTGACCTTAAATTGATTCTGATCTCCCTTCTCCTCTCTGCCGCCCTCTCAGGCTGCATCTCCCCGGAGGAGCCCCCTGGTGCAGTCTCCCAGAACCACTCCTCTCCCGGCGACCGGATAAAGGTGGCAGCCACCATCGCCCCTCTGGCCGACCTGGTGAAAGCGGTGGGCGGAGATCGGGTGGATGTCACAGTGGTGGTCCCACCAGGAGCTGAGCCCCACACATTCGAGCCCACACCCTCCCTGATGGTCCAGCTCTCCCAGGCCGATCTCTATGTCATGAACGGGGCAGGCCTCGAGTTCTGGATGGACCAACTGCTACAGTCCAGTGGGAATCTCAGAATTGTGGACTCCTCTCTCGGCATCGAATTGCTCCAGGAGGATGGCAAAGAGACCAATCCTCATATCTGGCTTTCTTTGCGAAATGCCGCCATCCAGGTGGAAAACATCTGCTCCGGCCTCTCCGATCTCGATCCAGATAGCAGGGATTATTATATCCAGAACCGAGAAGATTATCTGAGCAAGCTCCATGCTCTGGATGAGCAGTTCAATCGCAGCTTTTCCAATGTCAGCACTCCCGTCTTCATAGTCCACCACCCTGCCTGGAGCTACTTTGCCCGTGACTACAGCCTGGAGCAGATCCCTCTCCTGGAGGAGGAGAAGGAGCCGGGGCCCAGGTACTTGAGCCAGGTGATAGACCTGGCCAGGGAGAGGAATATCACCACAGTCTTCGTCGAGCCCCAGTTCAATCCCAAAGCGGCAGAGGTCATAGCTCGGGAGATGTCCGCCCGGCTGATCAGCCTCGATCCCCTGGCGCCGGACTATTTGGAGAACATGAGATACGCGGGAAGAGAGATTGCCCAGAGCATGCAGAGAATGGCCCCAGGATGATGGAAAGAATGCCGGAGACGAAAGAGAAGATTCTGTCCATAAAAGACCTCTGGGTTCACCAGAGCGGTCATGTGGTGCTGGAGAGCATAAACCTGGAGCTTTTTGCCGGCGACTTTTTGGGGATCATTGGCCCCAACGGTGGCGGCAAATCCACTCTGCTCAAAGCCATCCTGGGCCTGATCAATCCCGACCGGGGGAAGATTGATGTTTTCGGCCTGCCCCCGGCTAAAGCCCGAAGCAGGATCGGATACGTTCCTCAGAAGACCGTCTTTGACCGCAGCTTTCCGGTGAAGGCTCAGGAGGTGGTGCTCATGGGAAGATACAGCCGGGTAGGTCTGCTGCACCGCTACGGAAAAGAGGATCGCCACTTTGCTATGGAGGCTCTCAAGGCGGTGGGAATGGAGGATCGGGCAGAGAGGGAGATAGGAGAACTTTCCGGCGGCGAGCAGCAGAGGGTCTTTGTAGCCCGCTCCCTTGTCTCCGATCCCGATCTTCTGCTCTTGGATGAGCCCACGGCGGGGATAGACTCCGCCCAGCAGACGGAGTTTTATGAGCTGCTCAGCCATCTCAACTGTCATCTGGGCAAAGCCATAATTATGGTCTCTCATGATCTCACAGCCATCTCTACCTATGTGAGCAAGATCGCCTGCCTCAATCAGCGCCTTTATTACCACGGCTCCCATGAGCTATCCAATGAGGACATAGAGAAGGCCTACGGCTGCCCGGTGGAGATGATAGCCCATGGCACGCCCCATCGGGTTTTGAGGGAACATGATTGATCTGAACTTTTTATCCTATGAGTTCATGAGAAATGCCCTGCTGGCCGGCCTCGCGGCTGCGGCTCTTTGCGGCATAATCGGAATCTATGTAATTCTGAATAGGATTGTATTCATCAGCGACGGCATAGCCCATGCTGCCTTCGGGGGCATTGGCCTGGGCTACTTTTTGGGCTATGATCCACTGGCCTTCGGCATAGGATCGGCGGTCCTTACTGCCATAGGCATAGGCCTTACCAGCTCCCGGGCCCGCGTCTCCGAGGACACGGCTATCGGTGTATTCATGGCCACGGGAATGGCTCTGGGAATAATGCTGCTCACATTATCCCAGGGCTACGCCCGCGATCTCTACGGCTACCTCTTCGGAAACATCCTGGCGGTGACAGAGAGCGATGTGCTGCTCATCCTCCTTCTCACATCGGTCATCCTGGCCCTGGTCTTTCTCTTCTACAAGGAGCTTTTGCTCTTGAGCTTCGATCCTCAATATGCCCAGGCCATCGGACTTCCCGTCTCCAGCCTGCGACTGATGCTATTAGCCATGGTGGCCTTCAGCGTGGTGGTCTTGATCAAGGTGGTGGGGATAATCATGGTTATCGCTCTCCTCACCATTCCCGGAGCCATAAGCAGGAGGCACATGAAGAGCCTGCCCTCCATCATGGCCGGATCCATCATCCTGGGAGCCCTATTCGTGATCATCGGGCTATTGATATCCTATGATCTGGATGTGCCCTCGGGAGCGGCAATAATCCTGACTGCAGCCGTGTCCTTTTTCCTCTCCACCCTGATCTCCCGCTGAGAAGGCCGGGCTAAAGAGCAGATATGCTTAAAGGGGGGAGAGGTCAATTGCCAGCAGATGAGGCTATTATCCCTCTGCTGCGTTCTGCTTCTCCTCTCGGCCGCCCAGGCGGAAGATATCATGTTCTTCGCCGATGACTACTACAAGTCCCTGGGCCGGCCAGTCCTGGCCGCATCTGCCGCCAACCCATCCCTGCTGCCCGGCGAGAGCATCCTCTACATAAACCTGGCCAACCTGGGACAGCTGGAGGAGCTATTGCCCATAGACCAGAAAGGGCCCCCCCGGGACATCCTGGCGGAGATGAAAGAGGAGATGAAAGGCGGCCACGCTCTGGCCATAAGCGCTGCCCTCATAGGATCCGGTCCCATTCAGGTTGCCTCGGGGCCAGTAATGGTCGATGATATTGCTCCCGGGGAAAGGGCGCTATTGAATTACACAGTCAATGTGAAAGAGAATGGCACAGGATGGAGCAGGCTGACTCTGGATATATCCTACCAGCAACAGGCAGATGTGAGCGTGAAAAATGGAGAGATATATCCCCTCTACGAGGCGGCCAGAGATAACCTCAGCCTGGAGGTATTCTTATCCGGAGAGGGCGAGATGCTCCGGGTCCTCGGCTCGTCCCTGAGTTCAAGTTTATTGTCCGGCCAGAAGCTGAGGGCGGTCGTCAGCAACGATGGGCCGGAGGATCTCTATAACTGCTCCGCCCGGCTGCTGACAGCGCCTCCCTTCAGCGCTACCGGCCCAGAGATTGCCCTGGGGGATCTGCCTGCCGGATCCCTGGCCCTGCTTGATTTCAACTTAGAGATAGATAGAGACGCAAAGAGGCAGGACTACCAGATGGGCTGCCAGATCTGCTGTCGGGAGAGATGCTCCAGCCTGCCTATGACCGTATCCCTGCCGCCAGGCCTGTTGGAGGGAAAGGGCCTGCCGGCTCTGGCTATTCTGGCCCTGGCCGGCCTGGGGGCAATTGTCCTGAAAAAAACCGATCTACTGCGCCGGGATAAGAGAAGGCGAGGTCCCAGGAGCAGAATTTAGAGATAAGGTGATGCAGATTACAGAGAAATCAGTACAAGCCAGGGGCATATGCAAGAGATACAAGAGCTTTTTTGGCCGATCAGCCACCATCCTAGAGAACCTCTCCCTGGATATCGACGCCGCAGAGATCTTCGGGCTCTTGGGTCCCAATGGCTCGGGAAAGACCACCCTCATATCCATCTTCTCCACCCTGATCTACCCCGAGGCGGGCAGCCTGTCCATACTGGGAATGGATGCGCGGCGGAATAGGGATGCCATTCGCAGGTGCATCAATATCAGCACAGCCAAGCCAAACTTTCCCTGGAGCCTGACGGTGAAAGAGAACCTGCGCCACTACGGCATGCTCTATGGCCTTCACGGCGCTGCTCTCGCCCGAACGGTTCAGGACCAGATGGACGCCTTTGAGCTCTCCGAGTTTCAAGATCACAAATTCGAGGATCTGTCTACCGGCCTCAAGCAGAGGCTCTCCCTGGCCAAGGCCATGCTCAACCACCCCCGCCTCATTTTCCTGGATGAGCCCACCACCGGCCTTGATCCGGACATCTCCCTGAAGACCAGACAGCTGATTAAAAGAATTCATGATGAGGATGGCATATCCGTGGTCATGTCCACCCATTATATGCCCGAGGCGGAGATGCTCTGCGACAGAATCGCTTTTCTGCGCCATGGCAGCATAGTGGCCCTTGACACCCCCCAAAACCTCAAGAGGCACCTCAAGCTGGGTGAGAGGATATGCATCACCTATAAGGGGAAAGCAGATATAGCTGCCCTGCAGGCCCAGCCGGGCGTCCTGGGCCTTAAAGCGGAGAACGGCCGGATGGAGATTGCTGTGGACCGGGGCGAGGAGAGCCTGGACGGGATAATCAAGCTCTTTTCCGGGGCGAAGATAACCGATATTGACATTAAAGAGCCGGATCTGGAGGATGTTTTCATTGAGCTGGCAAGGTGAGCTGAACCGATTTTTGGCCTCGGCCTATAAGAACTGGATCATCTCCAGAAGAAACATATTCACCGTCTTCGAGCTATTCTTCTGGCCCATGATCAGCCTGCTCTCCATCGGCCTTCTCACCCGCTTTCTGGCTGTGGAGGGCTCCATGGTCTCCTTTCTTCTGGTAGGGGCCATTGCTCTGACCATCCTCCAGGTGGCCCAGATAGATGTGGCCTATGTCCTTTTGTTTGACATGTGGTCCAAGAGCATCAAGAACACCTTCATCGCTCCGGTGAGAAGCTATCATCTGGTATTCGGAGCTCTGCTCTTTGGGATATTGCGGGGAAGCGTGGTCTTCTTCATTCTGGTCGCTGTGAGCGGGCACCTCTTCGGATTCGACTTTTTGGCCGGCGGCATCTTTCCCGTTCTGGCCTTCCTGGCGGGCATATTCGCCATGGCCGCTACCATAGGCATAACCGTGTGCATATCCATACTCACCTTCGGCCAGAAGGCGGATGTGGCCGCCTGGAGTTTGAGCGGCCTGATCTTGCTGGTGAGCGGAATCTACTATCCGGTGGATGTGCTGCCTCCCCTGCTGCAGGCCCTGGCCAGGGCCATACCTCTGACCTACTTTCTGGAGTACTACAGGTCAGTATTTATTCCCGGGCCGCATCATCTGATATGGGGTGCCGCATTGGCCTCATTCTACCTCATCTCCGGGCTGATCCTGCTGGACCGGGCCATAGAGAGAGCCAGGAGGACGGGCATATTGCTGCGGCTCTCGGAGTAGAAAAGAAGATGCGACGGATGGTGTGAGGGCATTGATAGAGGGATTCATAGGCCCGATTGCGGTGGGGGACGGCCAACCGGTAAGGCTGATGGGAGTTGTCAACCTCAGCCGGGAGTCATTTTATCAGGGATCGGTAGCCGGTCCAGAGGAGGCATTGTCCCTGGCCCGGACCATGCAGGAGCAGGGGGCGGAGATCATCGATNNATCGATGTGGGTGCCGTCTCCACCGCTCCGGGCTCTCCGGCCATAAGCGAGGAGCTGGAAAGGCAGAGGCTCACTCTAGCTCTCTCTGACATTCTGGACAGCCTGGATATCACCGTCTCCGTGGACACCCAGTNNCCCAGAGGCCAGCCATAGCCGCAGATGCCCTGGCTCGCGGCGCTCATTGCATCAATGATGTCTCTGGCCTGTCCCACCCGGACATGGCCGCAGTTGTGGCCGAGCACGATGCCTCCCTCATCATCATGGCCTCCCGAAAGAAAGCAGGCGACCTGCTGAGCCTGGATGATATCATCACCCTGCTCGGAGAGCGGATGAGGATGGCAGAGTCGGCAGGCGTATCCACCGAGCAGATCATCCTGGATCCGGGGATAGGCAGATGGATACCGGAGAAGACGGCAGGCTGCGACCTGGCCATACTGGACGGCCTCCGGCGTCTGCGCTGCCTGGGCCGGCCGGTGATGGCTGCTCTATCCCGAAAGTCTTTCATCGGCCAGTGCCTCCACCAGCCCGATCCCTTCCAGAGGCTGGAGGGAAGCCTGGCTGCCACGGCCATAGCCGTCTACCTGGGGGCCCATATCGTCCGCACCCATGATGTTGCCGCCAGCCGGCAGACCGTTTTTATGGCCCGGGCGGTGCGGGGCTCTCCCGCCCTGGCGGTGGACGGCGATCTTGTGGTGGAAGCACTGGATCATATGGGCGGCAGAGATGATCTGGCCCAGATCCTCTGCAGGACCGGGGTGGATGAACGGGGTTTTGCCGCCTTGAGCCGGAAGGGCTCTTTCCGGCTGCTCTCCCTGCGGGGCCTATCCAGCATGGAGGCCATAATCATCAAGCAGGAGATGCTGGCCCGGGGGGGAGACGCCGCCGTTCCCAAGCTCGCCCTCCGATGCGATCCCCGCCCGGAGGAGGTCATAATTATGGGCAGCGTTCACCAGATCGCCGGCCTGGTCAGGAACCTGGCCTCCCAGCCCTTCCGGCTGCCCAGCCTGGCCCGATTGATTGATGAAGCCCTTGATGGCATAGACAGTCCAGAGCGATACAGGTGGGAATGATTTGCAGGTTTTGGGGATAAAGACCGATCTGATAAAGCCGGGCGACGATCTGGCAGATAAACTGGAAAAGGCCATGAACGATGCGGATCTGGCCCTGCAGGATGGCGATATCCTGGTCGTCTCCGAGAGCACCCTGGCCACGGCAGAGGGCAGGCTGGTCTACCTGGAAGATGTTGAACCATCTCCCATGGCCCGGCTTATGGCTGAGAGGTACGAGAAGGACCCCAGAGAGATGCAGCTTATTCTGGAGGAGTCTGACCAGATCGTGGGCGGCATTCCCGGCGTGGTGCTCACCCTGCGAGAAGGATTTCTTTATCCCAATGCCGGCATAGACAACTCCAATGCTCCTCCCGGCAGCGTGGTGCTATTTCCATCCCATCCCCTGGCCTCGGCCCGCCAGATTCGGGAGCGGCTGGGAAAAGGGCGGAACATCGCAGTGATCATCGGAGACAGCCGCACCCATCCCCTTCGACTGGGCTGCGTCGGCGTGGCTTTAGCCTGCGCCGGTCTCGATGCAGTGGAGGATGCCAGAGGCCAGAGGGACCTATTCGGCCGGGAGCTGAAGATCACCCGCAAGGCGGTGGCGGACAATCTGGTCTCGGCGGCCCAGATCGTTATGGGAGAGGGTGACGAGGGCATACCGGCGGCGATCATCAGGGATGCGCCGCTCCGGCTGTCCGAATCGGCAGAGCCGATACCCAGCATCCCTCCTCAGGATTGCATGTACATGGGGGCTTTAGGCTGCGGCTCTTCCCCCCGGCCCTATGCCGGAGGCTACGATGCGCTCATCGAGCAGGCTAAAGAGGCCATGAAGGGGGCTTATGCCCCCTACTCCGGATTCAAGGTGGGAGCGGCCCTGCTGGGCAGGAGCGGCCGGATCTACGGCGCCGGGAATATAGAGAACGCTGCCTCCGGAGCGGGGATCTGCGCCGAGAGGGCCGCCCTGGCCAGAGCAGTGGCTTCAGGGGAGAAGGAGTTTCTTGCGGTGGCGGTGGTGGGCACATCGGATAAGCCGGTCTCCCCCTGCGGCCTGTGCCGCCAGAGCCTGATGGAGTTCGGGGAGGATATAACCGTGATCATGTCCAACTCCGCAGGGGAGGCGATGGTGGCAAAGCTGTCCGACCTTCTGCCCGCGGCTTTTACCGGCAGGTGCATCAATCATATCTAAAAAAAAAGCTAAGAGCCTCGCCTGCCTCAGGCCCGGGCTTGCGGCATTAGATTTATATCGTCGTCGCCTGCAAAGTATAAGCTATGTCCAGAGTTGCAGCAGTCCTGATAATCCTCATCTTATGCCTAGGCTGCTATGCGGCAGCGGCCCAGAGCGAATCAAACAGTCCAGAAAAAAAGCCGGAAAAAGGGCAGGCCTGGGACTGGATGGCTGTCTATCCCGTCTACAGCTATAATGGTCTTCTCTCACCCTACTATTCCTATTATTACCCCACTTACAGCTACGCCTGGCCGGGAGTACAGCCAGCCTATTACTATCCTACCTACCTTGCTTGGAGATATCCCACCTCTCCCTGGTGGATTGGCGAGCACTGGGATCTGGGAAAGACCATGCAGATAGCCCGGTATGGCTCCTCGATCAGGGTCTATTCACCGGGCGGCTGGCAGACGGTCTGAATTTGGAGAGGGATCTTTAGGGGGGTCTCAAGGATCAGGTTTAAATCATGCTTTTGTCAGGGGAAGAGGCTATGGCGAAACATATCGCTGCACTGGCAGTGCTTCTCATGCTATCGACGAGCGCAATAGCAACCATGTGGACCTACCATGACCCTATGCTCTTCCAGGCGGGCTACCCCAATCCTTCCTCTCGGCCAGCGGATCTATCCCTTATGGAGATAGTGAAATCTCCCTATTTCCCCCTCCTGGGCCAGAGCTTCTACTCCAATGCCCTTCCGGTCAACCTCACCAACAGCACTAATACCATCCAAATCGGAAGCAAAGGAGCAGGCACTCTGGGACCCATTCCGGTAACCTTCGGAGGGCATCTGGAGGACAACCTCCGCTATGCCAGGGGCCGCTCATCTCTGCGCATAGGAGGAGAGGGCTCCTGGAGCAGCCTCAGCGCACAGGGATTGAACTGAGATACTTTTAGGACAGATAGAGACCCTTTTTTTATATTATCAATTGAAGTCCGCCCCGGCCTCTTTTATGGCCAGGCTGGCTAGGGTTATGGCGGCAGCCAGGACGATAAAGGCATAGACAGCTCCGTTGATGCCGTGCATATCAGCGGTAAAACCGGCTATGAGGGGGCCTATGACCACCCCGGCCATGCGGGCGGTATTGAATATGCCGTAGACCTCACCCCGCCGGGAGGGCGAGGTGGTATCGGCGATCAGGGCTGCCGCCGCCGGGCCGGCCATGCCCAGGCCCATTCCCAGGAGTGAGAAGAGGAATGCCGCCTGGACCAGCCCTCCCACCAGGGGCAGAAGAGCAAACCCGGCTGCACCGGCCAGGCAGCCGATGAATATAAGCCTCTTTCTGCCGCCCCGGTCCGCCTGGCGGCCGAAGTAGATGTTGAAGAGAGCAGTGCTGCTTCCATAGGCCAGATAGATCATGCCGATGTCTGCCGCTTTGAGGCCCAGGCTGGCAGCATAGCCGGGCAGCATGGTGAAGTTGAAGCCCCCCACTATGCCGGACCAGAGGACCACAGAAGAGCATGAGAGAAAGGTCACCATATAGCCGGTAGAGATGAGGGCCCCCTCCCGCCGCGCCGGCGCCTCTCCAATCTTGAGCTTGATCTTCTCCGGCTCGGCTACCCGGAAAAGCACCACCAGAAAAGATGCCGCTCCCAGGATAGCCCAGAGCAAAAAGGGAGCATTCTGGCCAAACCAATCATAGAGCACTCCCCCCATCCACGGCCCCAGAGCCAGGGCAGAGAAAAAGGAGGCATTGTACCAGCCCATGGCCTCCCCCCTGCCGGCTGAATCTGCCTGATCCACGATCAAGGCCATGGCTATGGGCCAGACCGCTGAGGCCCCCAGGCCGCCCAGAGCCCGGATCAGAAGGAGGGATGATGTGCTATCAGCCCAGATATAGAGCAGGGGCATGAGGGAGAAGCTGGCCAGGCCGAAAAGCATGATCTTCCTTCTGCCGGTCCGGTCGGACAGCCGCCCCATGGGAATCTGGGTTAAGAGCTGTACTGCGCCATAGACGGAGACGATGATGCCCAGCCACGAATAGGATGCTCCCAGGCCCATGACAAACTGGGGAAAGAAGGGGGCAATGAGGGAGAAGCCCAGCACAGCCACAAAGACGGCTAGATATAAGGGTAAAAGAGATCCTGGCCGGGAAGGCATTGATTCTATAGCCTTAGCTCCATGCCCAGTATGGTCTGGGTATAGCTTATGCCCGATATCTCCCGGATATTGAGCACGGCCCGGTTCAGGTCGGAGATGCTCTCCACATCGGCTATGGCTATGAAATCATGCTCCCCATAGACCGGAACCACCTCCCGGATACCCTTTATGGCAGCAAGCTCGTCGTGGACCGCCTTTTCCGTCCCCGGCTCAACATTGATCATTATGAAGCCCTTCAAGATCTGATCCCACCATAATCAATTCTGGGGTTAACAGGACAGCTGGTCATCTGTATTATCCTTTTGTCTTTGGATATTATCACTCTTTCCCCTGAGTTCCCTCAGGCATTCTTTCCGGGACGGGAAGGCCCCTCTCTTCCATCAGTGCCTTCACCGTCGCTATCTCCTCCTCCAGACGCTCGAAGGAGAGCTGCTCTCTGGCTAGATATAGGCAACTCAAGGCCTCATCCAGCCTGCCCAGGCCAGTGAGAACCACAGCTGCTGATTCCAGGTCATAGCCGTCGCCTCCCTTCTGGAGGACAATATCATAGACCTCCAGAGCCTCATCCAGCCGCCGCTGGCTGCGCAGGACAAAGGCCTTGTTCCGGAGAGCATCCAGGTTATCGCCCTCCAGGGCCAGGCTGCGATCATAGCTCTCCAGGGCCTCATCCAGGCGTCCCAGGCTGAACAAGGCTACACCGCGGTTGTTCCAGGCCTCCGGTATATCCGGATTGGCGGCAGTTATCTTATCGAAGACCTCCAGGGCCTGCTCGAATCTCCTCTGTCGGACATGGTCCATGCCGCGATGGAGCAAGGCTTTCTCTTTGCTGTTCATCTCCCGCCTCACATATACCCTTGAATGGCAGCAGGCTCACTGCCCTTGCCATTGCCGGCAGAGGCAAGGCCAGCTGATCCCGGCCTCTTGATCTCTCCAAAGAGCTTCTCGTAATCATTGACGTGCTCGCCCAGCCATTTGGCCAGCTCCTTGGCCGCCAGGGGAGAGAGGATGATCTCGGTGTCGATCCTCCTCTCCATTACCGTCATGCTCTTGCCCTCCTCTATAGAGGCCTTGGGGGAGTCGTTGTAGAAGGCGATGCGAAAGTCATAGGGGCTATGTCCTCCGATTGCACCTATGGCATAGATCTGCTTGAAATCAGGGCTCTTGATGGTCTGGACTTTGACTTCCATGCCTCTGTCCATAAGCCTCTATATTAAAAAAGATGGTGATGCTTCTGCCCAATATCCATGCTGCAGCTCTAGCTCCCAGTTCATAATCTTTCATCGCAATGTATTTAGGTGACTTAGCTGCTTGTCATGCCGATACTATGATCGGGGTCTTAGGGCTAGAAGACGGGACAAGGGTGGAAGGTACCGGTTTTGGGGCAAGCGGTGTGGCCCTGGGCGAGCTGGTCTTCACCACAGTCATGTCCGGATATGAGGAAGCGCTGACCGATCCATCATATCACGGACAGATGCTCATGTTCACCTATCCTCTGCAGGGAAACTACGGCATAAGCGGCGATGATTTTCAGTCGGAACGGATGTGGCCCCAGGCCATGGTCAGCCGGGGGTACTGGGACCGGCCCACTCACTACCAGCACAAAAAAACCCTGAGCCAGTTTCTGAAAGACGAGGGTAGACCGGGACTGTGCGGAGTGGACACCCGCATGCTGACACTCAAGGTGCGAGAGCAGGGAGTGATGAGGGCGGCCATCGCCGTAGGAGAGAGGAGCGAGGTAGAGGAGCTGGATGTGGTGGCCATGGCCAGATCTCAGCCTGATATCTCCAGCCGGGACCTGCTGGGGGATGTGAGCTGCCGGGCAGCCTATCGCATAGAAGGGCGCGGACCCCGGCTGGCAGTGATAGACCTGGGGATCAAGAAAAACATCTTGAGAAGCCTGGCCTGCCGGGATTTCGATATGACCGTCTTTCCCTCTCACAGCAGCATCTCGGAGATAGAGGCGGCGAGGCCTGACGCCCTCTTCCTCTCCAATGGACCGGGAGACCCGGAGAGGGCCGAAAAAGCCATAGAGGCGGTAAAGCACTTTGCAGGAGCGATGCCCATCTTCGGCATTTGCCTAGGCCATCAGGTCATATCCCTGGCTCTGGGAGCCCGGACCTTCAAGCTCAAGTTCGGGCATCACGGCGGAAACCAGCCGGTCAAGGACCTGGAGAAGAAGATCGTCTACATCACCTCCCAGAATCATAACTTCGCCGTGCGACCGGAGTCGGTGCAGGATACAGACCTCGTGGTCACCCAATTAAATGCCAACGACGGCACAGTGGAAGCAGTCAAGAGCGATAAACTTCAGGTTTTGGCGGTTCAGTACCATCCCGAGGCCAATCCCGGACCGCTATGTACGGAAGATCCATTCTTCGGATCGGTGCAGAGGATGATGAAAAGCGCCGCAAGAAAAGCCGGGAGGCGGTAGATATGCCCAAGAGATCCGATATCCATAAGGTCCTGCTCATAGGCTCCGGCCCCATTCAGATCGGCCAGGCGGCG
>DAWB01000056.1:16815-16989 GCA_002505805.1 Methanosaeta sp. UBA80
GGCGGACAAGGTCTACATCGAGCCCCTGACTCCGGAGACGGTAGCCAAGATCATAGAGAAGGAGAGGCCGGACGGGATAATAGCCGGAATCGGAGGCCAGACCGGATTGAACATCACCTCGGAGCTGGCGGAGATGGGTGTCCTTGAAAAATACAATGTGGAGGTGCTGGGGAC
>DAWB01000115.1:0-161 GCA_002505805.1 Methanosaeta sp. UBA80
AAGCAGTTTGATACCGGCAAGAAGGAGAGCTGGTATGGAGACGGCTTCCAGAAGCAGGTGGATCTTTTCGGGCGCAAGGTCTGGAAGATACCCCTCATGTCCGGAGACTTCATCATCGAGGAGAGCTTCGGGGCGGTGGATGGAATAGCGGGAGGCAATTT
>DAWB01000115.1:197-4080 GCA_002505805.1 Methanosaeta sp. UBA80
TACAAGTTCCTCAAGGCCTCCACCAACACTGCCTTCTGCACCTCACTCCGTGAGGACGGGGTCTGCACCCTGGCTGAGGATGTCTCCGCGGTCTTTGAGATAGTGATCAACGGCGTCTCTAAGGAGGCCATCAGCGCAGCGATGAAGGCGGGAATCAATGCCGCCTGTCGTGTGCCCGGCGTCCTGAAGATCTCCGCTGCGAATTATGAGGGAAAGCTGGGCAGCCACCAGTTCCCTCTGCATGTAGTGCTGGAGTAGTAATTCCCTTTTTCTTCTAAATGTTTTTTTTTCAAATTTGCAGAAAGGAACTTATAGCTTTGGCTGATTTTTGTAGCCTTTGCTTTAACTTCCATATCTTGAATCCACTTAATAGCGAATGTTGCTTAGATGATCTGATATAAGATAAGGATTAATGATAAGAATAGATCGATAGCTTTATATCAATTAATTCAAAAGAACATAATTGTATCGGGAAAGAATAATTGCTCAAATCGAGCAATAAAAAACCTATCAATTTGTGATGCTGAAAGACAATGAAACGAAGCAAAGAGGCTATAATCACAAAGGTGCTCGAGATCTGCATAGACGGAGCAAGCAAGACTGCGATAGTATACCAAGCAAACCTTAATTTTCATACTGTAGTTACATATATAAATCTGCTCATAGACAAAGGGCTGTTGGAGAAGATCGATAGCCGTCCAATTACTTTTAAGACTACCTCGAATGGCATCAAGCTGATGGAGGAGCTAGAATCTATTAGGAGTAAGATTCCTGAAATTTATAATATTCAATCAACAGGAAAGAATCTTGCTTAGCTTCTCGGAAAGCATGTATGTCGTGCTGGTTTGACATAAATCCACAAGGATCTGTGTTTTATGCAGAACGGATGTAATCTTATTTGACAGTTCTTTTATCTGAATTGGCTTGCTTATGTAATTATCCATTCCCGCCTCAATGCACTTTTCTCTATCTCCTTCCAAGGCAAAGGGGTAAATTTCCAACTCACAATTTTTTATATCTTGCTCTCTAAGAATATTAAATATTGCTTTCATCTCTCTGGCCTAATATTTTTTGCCCGGAGCAGTTATGGAAAAACCGAGTGCATTGGCGGAATAGTTTTATCAGAGGAAATCCAATATTCAAACTGCAAAGGCAAAAGGGAGAATGGATATCAGACTCCTTATGAATCGTCAAAGGACCAGGAGATTTGTGGGCTGGTAGATATTATATGGTCAGCGGCTTAACCATCGAGAAAGAAGAGCCCTCCACCAAAAAGGATGTTTCAAAGAAGGATGCACAGAGGCTACAAGATTCTTATCGGAAAATATTCCAGACTATGAGCGAGGGGTTTGTCCTGCATGAGATAATATGTAATGAGGATGGCGAGCCTTATGATCTTCGCATATTGGATATTAATCCAGCCTTTGAGCAACTTACAGGCTTAAGAAAGGAGGATGTACTGGGAAGAACCATCAGGCAAGTATTGCCTGATGAAGATCCTCTTTTAATCAAGACTCTAGGTACAGTAGCTCTTACAGGCAAACCAATGGAATTTGAAAACCATTCTCGGGCTCTTAAGGGATATTATAAAATCATATCCTATAGCCCAACTCTCCTTCAGGTTGCAGCCCTATTCTCTGATATCACCAAAGAAAAGGATGCAGAGAATAATATTAAAAAAATGGGGGCTATGAACAGAGCAATATTAAATTCCATTCCAGATCAGGTGTTTATTCTTTCAGATAACGGTACTTTTCTCGATTACAGGTCACCATTAGGAGGTGTGACCTATTCACCACCCAAGTCATTCCTGGGCAAAACGATTAATGAGGTTCTGCCCGCCGAATTGGCCAGCCAGATAGAAAGCAAGATGGCCGAGGCTCAGAAGAGTTCCCTTGTTCAGATATTCGAGTATAAATTACCTGTAAAGGGGAAAGACAAATATTATGAAGCGCGCATTTCTCCAGGTTCAGATGGAATATTTGTCACGCTGGTTCGCAACATAGACGAGCACAAGAGGATGGAGCAGGCGCTCCTGGAGAGCGAGCGCAGGTTCCGTGCAGCTATTGATAATTTTCCTTATACATTTATTATTTACGACAGAGACCTCCGCATCTCCTATATCAATCGGGTTGGACTTGAGATGTGCGGCATGAGCGAGGAAGAGGTCATAGGTCATGCCGACGAGGAGCTTTTCTCTGCCGGCATAACCACGCCTTATATGGAAAGCCTGAGGAGAGCCCTGGCTACTGGTACCATGCAGAGCGTAAAAAGCGTGCAAAAAATGCAGTCTGGAAAAGTTACCATAGTCTTCAACTATGTACCTATTCTGGATGAGCAGGGGAGGATATGCCAGATCCTAGGGATCAACTTCGATGTCACAGAGATAGAAGGGACTAAGAGGGGATTGGAGAGGGCTTTAGCGGAGAACGAAATGCAGAACAGACTTTTGCAGACGGCTATGGAGGAGCTGAGCAGCAATTACAAGGAGATAGAAGAGCTTCTTTTCAGGATTTCACGGGAGTTAATTGTTCCCCTCAGCACCATTGAGGGCTTTTTGGGTCTATTAAGGAAGGATGTTGAAAAGTGCAATCGCCTGCGAATCGATATAGATATAGGATTGATTGGCGACGCCATCTCCAGGATGCAGACGCTTGTCGGCAACGCCCTTGAGCGGTCGAGCCTGGGCGTATCGGCTAAAGCAGCGGTGGACTTCCCGTTTGCAGAGGTGGTAGAAGATGTCATGAATCACTTCGAGTATAGGATTGCCTCAGGGAGGATTTCTATAACCGTTGATAGAGATCTTCCATTAGTCCACGCCAGCAAAAATAGAGTTGCGGATGTGCTGATGAGCATAATCGAGAGCTGCATTGAATTCTCGAGCCAGGGAGAAATGCCCCTATTGCATATCGGGCACTTCAGGAAAGATGATGAATCCATCTTCTTTGCCAGAAGCGAAAATAAGAAGGAAGCAGAGATTCCAAAAGATATTTTCTCATCGGACTGGGAAGATGATGGACCCATTTCCTCAAGCTCATCAGGATTGTCGATGGCCAAGAGAATTATAGAGTCCCAGGGGGGACGAATGTGGATGGAATCCGGACCTGAGGTGGGCTGCGCTATATTGTTCACCCTGCCGGAGCCCGAAAGGAGCTAGGCTGTAAAGAGGATTTGATGAGGCTATTGGTTGCTCTTGTGCTCATGGTCGTTCTCATATCGGGCTGCATGGAGAGCGGCCCGGATAAGATTGGCGGGAATGGCGTGGAGAAGAGCGCGGAGGAGCTCAAGAACCTATATCCAATCTGCGGATAGCTTGAGCTCGTATAGCTTGAGGACGTCAGTGGTTCAGAATATGAGATTCGATGCACTGAGGATCAATGTCACCCCGGAGTCTCATGGCATGAAAGGCAGGATCATGATGATCGCCTGGAATGCCACTGATAGGAGAACAGAGACATAACGGTATCTGTGAACTTATCCGGTCATCAGACCAGCTCCCGGAGCTTGACCACGTGGCAGGAAGGCAGGCTAGAAGATACAATCTCGGAGAATACCGATTTGTATCAGATCGAAAATTCCACTATGGTAAAAAGAATAACGGGATTTGAACCCATCCCCTCTCATCGAGCGCCACTAAGGAGATTTGGGGATAGGGGAGAAATAGCCATGTCAAGATCCTGGCTGATGCTATCAGCAGCTCGTAGCTCGACATTTATGGTGCGCGCACTTTTTTTGAGTCATGGCGGAGGCTCCTTTTTAAACCTCGATCTCAGATGAGCTTGGTCAAGATCATCTTCATGAATGTGTTGATATGTTTCCCTTCTAGTGTAATCGGTTATCATAATTTGAATTTAAAAACCGGCTCCTCGCTAAATTCTGTGGG
>DAWB01000115.1:4158-4299 GCA_002505805.1 Methanosaeta sp. UBA80
ATTTCGAAAGCGGCAGCAAGTTCCGCTGCCCATCATGCGGCAGATCTGGCTGTCATGTTCATGATACAATTGAGAGAACATGGCGTCACTTGAACTTCTTCCAGTTCAAAACCTACTTGCATTGCCGTGTTCCGCGCACAG
>DAWB01000230.1:0-12444 GCA_002505805.1 Methanosaeta sp. UBA80
GGTCATCTTGGTGACCATGATGTCTCCCTGCTTGACCTTGTCCAGGTCTCTGCCGCTGGATATGAGGCGCACTAATCCCGTGGCCACACCCGGAGCGGCTCCCAGGCCGGTGAGAAGCACCTTGCCGCTGGCCTCGGAAGATGAGGCTTCGGCTTTTTTGGCATTGCCTATGGTGGTTATGGGCCGGGACTGGAGGATGTAGATCTTTCCTTTTTCCACCCCCCACTCTATGTCCTGGGGTATCCCATAGTGCTCCTCCAGAATCTCGGCATAATTGGCCAGCTCAATGGCCTCTTTGTCCGCAAGGACAACAGCCTCCTTCTTCTTGGCCGGGACCTTGATTGTAACCGTCTTTTGGGTCTTGGGATCGCGTATGATCATGGTCTCTTTAGTGGCGATATATTTGCTCAGGATTTTCTTTGTCTTTCTGTCCACCACAAAATTGTCGGGAGAGACGCTGCCGCTTACCACCGACTCGCCCAGTCCCCAGGCGCCCTCGATGACCACCAATGGCTCTCCGGTAGAGGGCTGTGAGCTGAACATCACTCCGGACTTCTCCGAGTCCACCATCNNTGCTCGAATCCCTGCTCCACCCTATAGAATATGGCCCGAGCCCCGTATAGAGAGGCCCAGCACTTGCGAACTGCATTAAAGACCTCCTCCGCTCCCCGCATATTGAGGTAGGTCTCCTGCTGACCGGCGAAGCTGGCATCGGGGAGATCCTCTGCCGTGGCGCTGGAGCGGACCGCCACAAAGACCTGCTTTCCTTCCTGCTGGCAGAGCTCCTCATAGCGGGACTTTATGGCCTTTTCGATGTCCTCAGGAACTTTCGCTTCCATTATCAGCTTCTTGGCGGTCATTTCGGCATTGTGCAGCTGTACCTCCTGGTTGACATCGACATCAAGAGCCTTGAAGATCTTCTTGGCTATGCCTGCCCGGTTGATGAAATCCCGAAAGGCCTGTGCTGTGACTGCGAATCCGCCAGGCACGGGAACGCCGATGTTTATCATCTCACCCAGGCTGGCACCTTTGCCGCCCACGAGGGAAAGATTGTCCTTCCCCACATCCTTCAGCCAAACAACAGAGTCCATGCAGTTATCTACCCCATATGATGAATATCCATCGGAAGATCGTCCTTCTGAGAGGTTTAATGTCTGCCCATCCCTCCCTCATGACATTATATGAAGCTTTCACAGGATATATAGAGTATATACAATAGGATTTATCCCCTAGGAGAAAAGAAGTTCCTCTGCCATGTTCAAGAGATTTTCTGGGGCTGCGGATGCACTGGATATGCTTATCAGCCGCTCTCAGCCCTTGCAGCGCACAGAGCAGCTTCCGACCCTACGGGGGGAGGGAAGGGTTCTGGCCCAGGACATATTCTCTCCCCTCAGCCTTCCTGGATTTGATCGCGCCGCCATGGACGGCTTTGCGGTTCGATCCGAGGAGACCAAGGGAGCCCGCCCCCATGCCCCTGTATTTCTGGAGAGATTCGAGCCCGTCAGGACAGGCATGCCTGTTCCTGCCCCATATGATTCTGTGGTGATGCTTGAGGATTCCATACGGCGTGGCAGCGTACTGGAGACAACAGCTCAACTTCATCCTTTCAAGAACGTCTCCCGCATAGGGGAGGACATCGCCGCCGGCGAGAAGATCTTTTCCCGGGGGCATACTCTGAGGCCGCCTGATCTATCTCTTCTTTCTGCTTTAGCTATAGAAGAGGTCGAGGTCTATCAGAGGCCGAAGGTGGCCATCATCCCTACAGGAGGTGAGCTGCTGGATATAGGCTCGCGCCCCATTCAGCCGGGGGAGGCCTATGAGATCAACTCCATTATGGCCCGGCTCTATGCCCAGAAGTGGGGAGCATCAGTGCACAAGACGGATATCATTCCTGATGATGAGGGTCTCATTCGCGAGGCCATAGCCGCAAACAAAAAAGCGGATCTGATCATCATCATCGGCGGGACCTCGGTTGGAGAGAGGGATTATGTGCCCCGAATCCTGGCCGAGATGGGAGAGCTGCTGGTTCATGGAGTGCGCCTTCAGCCAGGAAAGCCCACCGCCATAGGCGTTGTAGCCGAAACGCCTGTGGTCTGCCTGCCCGGCTATCCCGTGGCCATGCTCTTCGATCTCTACTTATTCGTTCGACCGGCTCTGCAGAGGATCGGCAATCGTTGCGATCCCCAGCCCAAGGTCAGGGCTGTTCTGACCAGGAAGATCCCCTCCCGACCTGGATATCTCAGTCTGGTGAGGGTGGCCCTTCAGGGAGAGCAGGCCGAGCCCATCATGATCTCCGGGGCGGGAATCCTCAGCTCCGTGGCCAGATCGGATGGCTTTGTTCTGGTATCCGAGGCCAAGGAAGGGCTGGAGGCGGGAGAGACTGTGGATGTGTTTATATTCGAGTAGCTTGGTATAGCCCCCACCGCTCAGGGCCATGAATCATTGGGGATCTGATTTATCTGTGCGAGAGGAACTCAGGCTTGAGAACTGCATAATCCATCAGTTATTGAAGAGTCTGCTGATTCGCATCCATCGATTTTTGTTTAAACATTTATAAGCTAGGCAATGAGCATCGTCTAAAGCATTCTGATTCAAGGGGGACAAACCAATGAAATGAGTCAAGATGCAGATGAGTCCTGACTGAGCATATAAGATCCTATCCGGAGAAATAAGGTCTAGATGTCGCCACAACCTGGTCAATAATTTTAAATACTATCTTAGTGGTAATAATAACTTTAAGGGCAAGATCTTATTTTGGTTCTAATCTGACTGTGGTGAAAGATATGGGCATAAAATCTGTAAAAAGAAAATTCGAGGACCAGCTTATGACTCTGCCCAATGTTACAGGCGTCGGCATTGGAGAGCATTCGGGAAGGGAGATCATCATTGTTTTTGTATCTCATAAGGTCCCCAAGGAGGAGCTTGATCCCAGGGAGTTGATTCCCAAGTCTCTGGAAGGATATGAGGTTCATGTCGATGAGATAGGCGCTGTAACTGCTCAGTAAATAAATCGAGGGGTATTGAGATGAAATACGAAAGTAAAGCCATGCTTTCTGCACAGGACCTGATGGGAGTGCAGAAGGTGCAGAAGACTGCGGTTGTCGAACTCATGAATATGGAGCAACCTCATTCCAATGTGGTGGGAATAGCAAGTGGAGTGAAATGGTCCAAAGGCCAACCGACAGGTAAGGCGGCCGTGCTCGTTTTGGTCTCCCAGAAGCTTGAGGAGAGCGAGCTGGATCCTGATGATGTTGTGCCCAAGGAGATCGATGGCATCCCCACAGACGTTCTGGCTATAGGATATCCTTATGCGGGAGGATGCGATGCTTCTGATGCAGGCATTCAGACCCTGGCCAAAAGGGTTCGCCCGGCCAAGGGCGGATACAGCGTGGGGCATTACCAGATCACAGCCGGGACCATTGCCACTGGCGTTTACGATATCCTGCCCGGAGGAACGGTCAGCCCTCCCACGCATGGAATCGGCATTCCTTCCAAGAGCTACATTCTGAGCAACAACCATGTCCTTGCCAACAGCAACAACGCCTCCATCGGCGATCCCATACTCCAGCCTGGACCTTATGACGGAGGATCCGCTCCTGCAGATGTCATCGGCAATCTGAGCCGATTCATACCCATAACCTTCGAGCCGCCCACGCCGAGGTCTCAGCACAACAACCTGGTGGATGCTGCGGTGGCGGAGGTACCATTCCACGATATTGATAGAGAGGTTTTCTGGATTGGGGACATCAAGGGCTGGCGCAGAAAGAACAAGGTCCATGTGGGCGATTTGATTAAGAAGACCGGACGCACCACCAACTTTACCGTGGGCCGGATCACAGCCATGAATGCCACTATCGATGTGGGATACGGTGGAGGAAGGGTGGCCAGGTTCAAGAATCAGTTTGTCTCCACGGCTTTGTCTGCAGGTGGTGACTCAGGATCTCTGGTCACATCCCTGGACAATATCGCGGTTGGACTGCTGTTTGCAGGCTCGGAGACCGCTACGATCATAAATCCGATAGAAAGCGTCCGCTCTCTGCTGAATGTGGAGGTGGCTGAACAGATTTTATGAGAGCCATAGACCTATCCAAAATTTGCAGAAACAATTAGGGCGATAGCAAGATGGCAGGCGTTTTTTATAAGGCCTGCCATTTGCCTTTAAACCGGCCTCAGGCCGGAAAGTACAAGCGAGCCGGCCTTTCTCGTCCGGCTCACAAGAACTGCTTACAGAGAACGTCTCAAGATTCAGGCAGTTGGAGCTTCAGGCGCTGGCGAGGGTGCCGGTGCAGATACGCTGGGCTCGGTTACAATCTCCGTTTTGCGCACCTCTACCCTTCGCAGAGGGTAAATCATCTTGGCCTCTTTATAGATATCTAGTGAAATCTTGCCGCCCACTGCATCCTGTATCAATTGATTCAGGTCCAAGCTCTTGGATCTCTCCAAGATGACCTTCTTGGATAGCTCCCGGATGCTCTTGACCTGGTTGGCCCTTGCTCTCTTCACCGTGAAGCAGCTGGGCTTGACCCTCACCTGATAGCCGTCGGTGGTGGTGACATCCACAATGGCATCTATTCTGGATGTCCTTCTCTTGACCAGAGAGCGCAGATAGTCCGAGGTCATCTCGTGGCCCAGGAATTTGGTGTACGCCGAGTCGCCGGCGACGCGATCTACTCTGAACTTGAGCTTTGTATTCTGCTTAGAGAAATTGTTGGTGAGATCCCCCAGGGTGGTCTCAACAATCCTGCCCACGATCCTCTCCGGATCGTTGGCGATGGTCTCGCCGAAGGGAGACCTTCCGAACATCTCCGGGCTTACAACCTTGTACCACAGCTTGGCCTTTCTGCTGTCAGCCTTTCTTTGTGATCTTCTAGCCAATAGTCGTCCTCCAAGATAATATTGATCCGAAGACCGTGCATGCTCACTCTATTTAAACCGATCGCCCAAATAAAAGAAGTGAAGGATCAGGAAATTGTCTCGCCTGCCTATGAATGGGCTCATTTGCGAGTCACTTCGATCAGCACATCGGAGGAATACTTGCTCTTGATCCCTTTCCAGCTTAGCCAGGTTCTGCCGCCGGAGAGATCCATAACGCTGGCATGCTTCAGACCATCGGCGTTCCGGCTCTGATCGGAGTAATATGTCAATCCTTCTGGGGTCCTCAGCTTATACCCAAATCGCTGGCTGCTGGGATAGACGCCTATCTCTCCTGATGCACCATATTTATCTGTTTTTAGCACCCATTTGTCATCCGGCAGGGTTACGCCGAAATCGTATATTGCTGTGGGCCGGGAGATCACCCTGGCGCTGAATGCCCTGGGCAAAGGGACCGGGTCTGATGCAGGGGCAATTTCCACCGCATAGAAGGGAAATTCGCTTCCTATTCCGCATTGATCATATGCGATCCGGCAGAATCCCCCATCACCCCATGACCTGGACCAGGAGTTCTTGACTATCCAGCATCCTGCTGCATCATCATAACCCACCAGGCATATGGCATGGTTGCCGTAAAAGCTTCCCCACTCCTGGCTGTAAATCTTATTGCTATCTACCCAGTAAAAATCCTCATAGACAGACATGCCGCTCATGAGGGGGCCTCTTTTTGATATATGCTCTTTCGCCTCGGATGAGGTGTAAATCTTCTTCCAGGAGGATATTCTATAAAGTGGTGAGGTGCACAGGGTTGATTTCAGGTAAGGGCAGCATTCCTCTGTAACTGTGCCCTGGTACCGGGCAGCATCGAGAATGCGCTCGAACTGAGAGCCTGAGCTGCAGTATCCTCCTCCTTTCTGGAAGAGATACCATTCGGATAAGTCGTAATTGCGGGATGAGTTATTGATCAGCCAGGCGGATTCCTCTGCCGCTAAAGCGGCAAAGGCAACGCATGCACCGCAGCCGCTCTGGTCTTTGACCGGCGTCACCATGCCTTTGCTTCTCCAGTCCCAGGAGGCGGGATAGGAGATATTGATGCCCGATGCCATCATGAGCCGGTTGGCCTCCTCTATCCTAACCCTGTTATCAGCCAGCTCCTCGGCGGTGACAATCAATCCGGTGGGATAATACCTGACTGCTCTTTCTTCTCCAGTACCTTCCGATGCATTAAGGGATGGCATGGCCCCTTTTGGACGCTTTGAGTCTGCTTTTTGCTTTATGGTCTCTACTTTGTCATTGAGTAGCTCTGCCTTTTCCCGGCTGCTGCAAAGGATATCCGAGATCTTTTCGCTGTAGCAGAGGGTTGTGCTGTGATCCTCCGAGGCAATCGAAGTGGCGACTATCAGAGCGGATGCTATAGCACAGAGCATCAGTGCAATACAGATTTCATTTTTTGCTTTCACCATTGCCAGCTCCCCGGATATGAAATAGAGTTTTATTATAAATAGTTTGTTTAATTTTAATGTGCCCCTTCTAAGAAAAGCTTAACTTCCTCCAGACCAATCTCATTGGCGATGAGGTCAAGAAGCTCTCTTCCTGATTCCAGAGCCGGATTCTCGAATCAGTCTGGAAATTCTCCTTTTTCGTCCTCCAGTATCGTTGGCAGTGTTCAGCTGAAATGGCCGGCTGGCCTCTTCTATGAGAGAAGAGCCCCTCTGATCCGCACGCTTGTATGCGCTGCATTGGCAGTACTTCTCTTATGCACTCTCTGCATCTGCCAGTCTGCAGAGCGCCCCGAGACCGGTACCTACATCAGGGACACCACCAGGAATGGATATGGCCTTCTGGTAGTCTACAATAACTGGACCATGGACACTGTGGCCGTTCTCACCGACCGATGGGACAAGCCCAAGGTGGCGGTGTACCTGCGGGCCAAGGATGCCCTGGAGATAGAGGGCATAAGAGACGGGCAGTACAGTCTGTACTTCACCATTGGCGACGGCTGGAATAGCAGTGCCGGAAAGTTCAATCATGTCTACGGCTACTACCACTACAACGATCCCATGATCTTCGAGACCGATGATGTGGGAGACGAGATCGAGTACACCATACTGGAACTGGACCTCTATGAGGCCGATGCCACCAACTTCATGCCCGGTCGGTTTCAGTTCCCGGATATAAGCTCTTGAAAGTCCTGCCTCAGCTCTCCTGCGGGATCAATGCAGCTTTGGATCAGGGCGATTGGAATGATCTTGGATGCAATTGCCCCATGAGATGCTTATAAATCATTTAAAAATAAGAGCTACACAGAGGAGAGCAAGGAGAGAATAAGAATGCCAGACATCAGCCCGCCCAAGGTTGAGAGCCTCAAGAGCCTGGTCGATTACCAGGATGGCTCAGTAGTCAGCCGGGAGATCATAAGAAAGAGCACTGGAACAATAACCCTTTTTGCCTTTGACCAGGGGCAAGGATTGAGCGAGCATACCGCTCCATTTGATGCTCTGGTTATCATCCTGGACGGACAGGCGGAGATAACCATATCCGGACAGGCCTATGATTTAGCAGAAGGCCAGATGATAATCCTCCCGGTCAATGAGGTTCATGCCCTCAAGGCGACGAGCAAATTCAAGATGCTTCTGGTAATGATCAGGTCATAGAGATCGCCTTAATTGGAGTTCTGAGCTATGGATGGATGCCGCCCTCATGCCCATGCGGAGATGTACTTCAAAATGCGGCGGGGTGGTGCAGGCTCCCCGGGCGTAGCTTCCAGGCTCTTACCAGATATACGCCAGCAGACGGTATCTTCTCTTTTTGCAGTATTCAGAGTAGCCCGGCAGGTCCCTCAGCAGCACCGCCTCTTCATTTAAAATCCGCCATATGAGGACGGGAATGTAGCATGAGAAGACAGGAACCGCCCACCATGAACCGAGTGCTATGGGGGTCATCAGATACATGACCAGAAATCCCAGGTACATAGGATGCCGGATGATGGCATATGGACCGGTAGTGATTATCTTCTGACCCTGGACAACCTCAATGGTGCGAGAGGCATAGCTGTTCTCCTTGAAGACCCAGATTATAAGCATATAGCCGAGCAGGATGGCAAGATCTGCTATGAGTATCCAGGCCATCGGTACGCTATCCAAGCCGTGCCGCCTCAGATCAATGCCTATGGCAGCAAATCCGGCAATAAAGAGAATCGTGCCTATCTTCAGGATGGTCTGCTGCTCTTTTTCTTTCTCCCGATATCTCATCCTCCGTTCCAGAAGCTCCGGATCATGCTTTAGTAGCCAGGAGACGGCCAGAGCCATGGGAACGACCAGAACCGCCCAGTAGAGCCAACCCTGCCAATATTCCATGGTGCCAGCAAGAGCATAGATGATGATTGGGATTAAAATGGCGGCAAGGCTGAACCGCATTATCACCTGCCTCCTCAGAAAACCTGATCTCTGCTGCTCTGCCTCGCTCATCTCAAAAAGCAATAATGGCTTCTTTAGAATATGGCATTTATCATCGGGCCAAAGATGAGCCCCAGGGCGAGCAAAACCTGCTATTATCTCTCTGAGATCATTTCCCTCTTTACCAGCGCCGCCTCCACCTCGGAGCGCAGGAGCTTTTCTCCCCTTATTCTCATGCTCCATCGTTGAGTCCTGATCAGATCCATTTCCAGACCGGAGAACATGGCCGCAACCTCACCTTCGCTGAAGTAGTGGGTGATGATGCCGCTGCCGCGCCTAAATGTCGCCTCTTCGACTTCCTCTCCCTGTCCCATCCTCATATCCTCCCGGGAAAAGTCCCGGAAGAAGAGCCTGCCACCGGGCCGGAGCACCCGCGCTGCCTCTTTTGCCAGGGCCAGACGCTGGTCAAGGAAGAGGTGGCCGGCCACATGAAAGGCAAAGACGGCATCAAACCCATCCGATTGAAGCGGCAGGCGGCAGACGTCGGCCAGCAAGAGGCCGGCATCAGGCCTGGCCCGGCGGGCCAGCAGCAAGGCCTGCATTGAGATATCTACGGCCGTGATCCTCCAGGACGCTGGCATTATGGAGAGGGTCTTTCCGTCTCCGCAGCCCATCTCCAGCACCAGCGAGCCTTCGGGGAGGGCGGGCAGATCCTTGACCGATCCGCCCCAGACCCGGCCCCGCCGGGCATAGTCCCTATCCCAGGCCTGGAGATGATCTGCGGCAGGGGGCAGTCTATCCTGATGTTCCACGATATCTGCTCATGAAAGATGCAGCATTAATCCTTTGCCCGTGGCTGCCATTGTTCCGATGGCTATTTAGTTTCAGGCCGCTTAGATTGCAATCCATGCCATTGCTGGACCGCTTTCGAGGCTGCCTTCTGGGGGGAGCAGTGGGCGACGCCCTGGGAATGCCCACCGAGGGCTACACCGCCCAGGAGATCCTGTCCCGTTTCGGGCCCATTCGAGAGATGATGGCTGCGCCTGAAGGCCATTTTCATTCCGGCCTCCTGGCTGGCCAGTTCACAGACGACACCGAGGAGACTCTTCTTCTGGCCGAGGCGCTGGTGGAATCATGCGGATTTTCCGCGGAGAATTTTGCCGAGCGGCTTGCCTCCTGGGGCTCTATCTGGACACTGGACGAAAGGCGGAACCGGGGGGTGGGATTTGCCACCCGCTCTGCCGTGAAGAGCCTAATAGCCGGAACGCCGTGGCAAGAGTCGGGCCTGTCCATTCCCACCTGCGGCTCGGCCATGCGGGCGAGCCCCATAGGCCTGCTCTACCACTTCAACCTGGATCTGGTGCGCAGCTATGCCGACCTGCAGAGCCTTCCCACCCATTCCTCCCCGGCAGCCAGAGCAGCTTCGGTTGCCGTTGCCATAGCCGTAGCCCTGTGCCTGCACGGTTTCTCCAAAGAGGCGGCAGCTCATGCCGCTGCATCTTATGCCGGACGTCTGGATGGGGAATTTGGGGATAAGCTTCTTTATGCCTGTTCCCTGAGAGGCATGCCCGCCGGGGAGGCTCTGGAGTGGATCGGCACCTCTCCGCTGGCCATAGAGACCGTTCCCACTGCCTTCTACTGCTTTCTCAATTTCGAGGGTGAGGAGGGACTGATTGCTGCTGCCGGGGGAGGGGGAGACACGGACTCCATAGCCTCCATAACCGGATCTCTATTCGGTGCCAGCCAGGGAGCATCCTGGATCCCCTGCCGCTGGCTGGAGCCTCTGGAGGGGAGGAAGAGAATTGAAGATGCCGCCACTGCCCTCTGGCAGCTCTCCTCATCCTTCTGCCGCTAGGGCGAGGCGATTTTATATCAGTAGCTCCTGCTCCTTCTTATGATAGATGTAGGAATTGTGGGTGGTTCGGGCTATACCGGTGGAGAGCTTCTGCGCCTCCTGGCCAACCATCCCCAGGCGAATGTCGTTGCCGTCACCTCCCGCAAGCTGGCTGGAAAGCCGGTTACTGCGGTTCATTCTCACTTAAAGAACATTTATTCCCTGAACTTCGAGGCGCTGGGGGCGAAGGAAGCGGCAGATCGCTGCGATATTGTCTTCACCGCCGTTCCCCACGGCACAGCTATGGACTGGGTGCCGGAGCTGCTGGACGCTGGCACCAAGGTTATAGATCTCTCATCTGACTACCGCCTGCCCGTGGATGTCTTCGAGAAGACCTATGCCACCAAGCATCGTGCTCCCCGTGAGGCGGTCTTCGGTTTGCCTGAGCTGCATCCCGAGGTGGCGAAAGCCAAACTGGTAGGGAACCCCGGCTGCTATCCCACCGGAGCCATCCTGGCCCTGGCTCCCCTGGCCAATG
Organism: Methanosaeta sp. UBA80; assembly: GCA_002505805.1. Lineage (GTDB taxonomy): Archaea > Halobacteriota > Methanosarcinia > Methanotrichales > Methanotrichaceae > Methanothrix. The sequence goes on from DAWB01000230.1 coordinate 10,640, forward strand.
CCGGCCTGGTGGAGAGGGTGATCTACGACTCAAAATCGGGCATATCCGGGGCAGGCGTCGAGCCGACGGAGACCTCTCACTATCCCAATATGTCCCAGAACGTCATACCTTACAAGCTCACAGCCCACAGGCATGTCCCGGAGATCAAGCAGGAGCTCTCCCGCCTCTCTCCCGGAATCAAAGTCAATTTCACACCCCATGTGGTGCCATCGGTGCGGGGCATACTCACCACTGCCCATGTCCTGGCCCGGCCAGGGGCAGAGGAGACTTTGCAGGACAAAGGCCGGGTGGCATCCATATATCGGGAGTTCTACCAGAATGCTCCCTTCGTTCGCATGGCGGATGGAGTGCCCAAGCTCTCGGCAGTGCGGGGATCCAACTTCTGCGACATCTCCTTTGAGCCGGAGAAGGAGAGCGATCGGCTGGTGGTGGTATCGGCCATAGACAATCTGGTCAAGGGAGCCTCCGGCCAGGCCGTTCAGAACATGAACCTGATGGCCGGCCTGGACCAGAAGACCGGGCTGTGGTTCCCCGGTCTGGCACCCTGATTGGGGGTGAGAGAAGATGAGAGTCAGAGACATCATGAATGTCAAGCCCGTCACTGTGCAGGCGGAGGCCTCCGTGAGCCAGGCGGCAGCCATATTGCGGGAGAATAAGATCAGCGGGCTTCCGGTCCTGGATGGGGAGAGGCTGGTGGGGATTGTATCCGAGTCCGACCTATTGCGATTATTGTCGGTAGATGAGGAGGAAGGCGGTCTCTGGCTTCCCAGCCCCTTCGAGATCTTTGAAGTCCCCTTCCGTGATCTGGTGAAGTGGGAGAGGATGCGCTCCGCCTTGGATGAGATCCCCAAGAAAAAAGTAAGCGGGGTCATGAGCCGAAATCTGCATGAGGTGGGGCCGGACGACTCCATAGAAGAAGCGGCGGGGATCATGACCCGCCACCGCATAAACCGTTTGCCAGTGGTGGAAGATGGCAGGCTGGTGGGGATAGTGACCCGGGGAGATATCATCTCCGGTCTGGGGATGAGGCATGAAGAGGATTGAGGGAGGCATATGCGCCGTCTCCGGAGTTAGGGCAGCGGGGGTGCGCCATGGAAAGTACGGGCTGGCCTTGATTGCCGCCTCCGGTACTGCCGCAGGAATGTTTACCACCAACCGGGTGAGAGCGGCGCCTTTGGCGGTCACCGCTTCCAATCTCGTCGGCAGCCATCTGGATGGGATCATCGCCAACAGCGGCTGTGCCAACGCCTATACCGGTCCGAGGGGCCTGGAGGACGCCAGGGCCATGGCCAGGTTGCTGGCCAATTTTTTGGAAACTGATGAGGCCAAAATCGGCGTGGCTTCCACCGGGGTCATAGGCCGGTACCTGGACCTGGGCCAAATTAAGAGCCTCTTCCAGGAAGCATCTGCTGATCTGCGGAGCGACGGGGCCGCCAGCCTGGCGGCAGAGCGGGCCATTATGACCACAGACACCAGACCCAAGGAGATCGCTGTGGAGCATAAAGGCCTGAGAGTGGCGGGGATAGTCAAGGGCGCAGGAATGATAGAGCCCAATATGGCCACCATGCTCTGTTTCCTTTATACCGATGCCACCATCTCCGCGGAGAGGCTGCATGACTGTCTGGCCGACGCAGTGAAGGGCAGCTTCAATATGCTCACTGTAGATGGGGACACCAGCACCAACGATACCGTTCTGATCACAGCCACAGGACGGGCAACAGGTCGGGAGGAGGATTTCAGGGAGGCTCTTGGCTATGTCTGCACGGAGCTGGCCAGGATGATGGCCCGGGATGGCGAGGGAGCCA
>DAWB01000230.1:12501-12658 GCA_002505805.1 Methanosaeta sp. UBA80
CGCCGTGGGCTACTCCGGCGCGGAGATGGATCCGGACAGGATCAGCCTGGGCCTGGAAGGAGAAAGCCAGGAGGGCGGCCGCCTTGCAGTATCCCTGGTGGAAAGGGGCCACATCGTGGATGGCGTCCTGGATCGGGCTCAAAAGATAATGAAGGGT
>DAWB01000230.1:12694-13572 GCA_002505805.1 Methanosaeta sp. UBA80
TGAGTATGTGAATGTGAACGCCAATTACACCACCTGATATGTTTCGCAATCAACGCCTGGGGGAGAGCCGGGAGGATGTCCTGGAGTACCTGTCCAGCCGGCAAGCCGACCTGAGGATATTTCATTCCGACCTGCTGGTGGACAGGGCCCATCTGCTGATGCTAAAAGGGCAGAATCTCATATCCGGGGAGATCTGCGCCCAAATTCTGGGCGCAATAGATGAGCTGATGGATGAGGGGCCGGAGGCCCTGGGGCCTGGAGAAGACGTGCATGAGGCCATCGAGGCCTATATCCGGGATAAGGTGGGACCGGAGGGGGGGAGGATTCATACCGGGCGGTCCAGAAACGACGAGGTGGCCGCCTGCATCCGCCTTTCTCTGAGAGAGGAGATGCTCTCTCTCATGGAAGGGCAGACCGGCCTTATCCAGACCATTCTCCGGCTGGCAGCAGAGCACACCCAGACCCTCGTCCCCGGATTCACCCACACTCAGCACGCCCAGCCCACCACATTAGCCCATCATCTTCTCTCTCATGCCGATGCTGCCGCCAGGGACCTGGCCCGGCTGGAAGAGTGTTATGCCCGGGTTAATCAGAGCCCTCTGGGGGCGGCTGCCTTCGCCTCTACCGGCTTTAAGATCGACAGAAGCCTCACCGCCCGGCTCCTGGGCTTTCAGGGCCTGGTGGAAAACAGCATGGATGCCGTCTCCACCCGGGACTTCATCCTGGAGGTTCTATCTGATTTGGCCATAGAGATGGTCAACCTGAGCCGCCTGGCGGAGGAGCTGGTGCTCTGGTCCAGCTCCGAGTTCGCCTACCTGGAGCTGGACAACCTCTATGCTTCCACCAGCTCCATCATGCCTCAGAAGAAGAATCCGGAT
>DAWB01000076.1:0-770 GCA_002505805.1 Methanosaeta sp. UBA80
GCAAAAGCATTAGTATTTTGCAGCCCTATTATTTCCCATGCCTGAGGTCGTGCAGATAGCGGAAGAACAAAGGGATAGTGAACAACCATCTGATGGGTCGCCTCCTTCCGCTCTCCCCCGCACCACCTGGTCCGGCAGCCTTAGAATCGGACTGGTCAATATCCCAGTAAAAGCTCTCTCCCTGATCCGGGACAGGCGCATCAGCTTTCGCATGCTGCACAAGAGCTGCCAGACCCCCATCTCCTTCAAGCGCATCTGCCAGGAGGGAGAAGAGGTCTCCCTGGCGGACATAATCTATGGCTATCCTCTGGACAAAAGCAGATATGTCCTCCTGGAGAAAAAGGAGATCGACTCNNGCCCGGCCCGACTCCAAGAACACCATCCTCCTGGACCGGTTCGTGAACTTCTTTGAGATCGATCCCCACTACTTCGATACCACCTACCTCCTCCTCCCGGACCGCTCCGAGGAGGCCTATTCCCTGATGCGGGCAATCATGGAGAAGACGGGCCGGGCGGGCCTGGGCAAGATCACCTTCCGCTCCAAAGAGAGGCTGGTCCTGGTGCATTACTACCGGGGAGCGATAGTGGCCACCACCCTGCGCTATGATGGCGAGATCATGGACCCCCACATCTTTCCCGCCCTGCGGGATCTTGCCCCGCCGGGAGAAAAAGAGCTGGCTCTCGCAGCCCAGATCATAGAAAGCCTGAGCGGAGAGCTGGACCTTACCGGATACAAAGATCAGTATCGGGAGAAGATTGAGGCCCTGGTC
>DAWB01000076.1:817-7564 GCA_002505805.1 Methanosaeta sp. UBA80
CAAGAGCCTGATGGAGGCCCTGCGCCAGACGGCAGAGTCGCTGAAACAATGAGCCTCAATTCCCTCTCTCCCCCAAAGCCCATGCTCGCCGTATCCGGCCAGCCCTTCGACTCCCCTGAATGGATATTCGAGCCCAAGATAGACGGAACACGCTGTATAGCTCTGATCTTCTCCGGGAAGGTGCACCTCTATAACCGCAGGGGCCTTGATATCACCTATCGATACCCTGAGCTGGAGCAAGCCCTGGCCGGCAGCTGTACCGGCTGCATACTGGACGGCGAGATCACCGTCTTTGCCGAGGGCAAGCCCAGCTTTCATTCCCTGGCCCAGAGAGACCACCAGAGCGAAAAGTTGCGCATAGACTACCTCTCCCAGGCTCTGCCTGCCAGTTATGTGGTCTTTGACATGCTCTTTGCGGGAGGCGGTAGCCTTCTGGACCTGCCCCTCTGCGAGAGAAAACAGATCCTTTCGCAGCAGCTCCAGGAGAGCGAAGGTGTGAGCATAATAGACTTTTTCCCTGCCAGAGGAAAAGACTACTTCTCCGCCGCTTTGAAGATGGGAATTGAGGGAGCAATGGCCAAAAGGCAGGCCTCTCCCTACCAGCCGGGCAAGAGAAGCCAGGACTGGATCAAGATCAAAAAGAGCCTCAAGCTGGACCTGGTGGTGGGCGGCTACATCCCCGGAAAGGGGGAACGCTCTCCCTATTTCGGCGGCCTGCTTTTGGGAGCCTACGAACGGGGATTGCTTTATTTCGTCGGACGGGTCGGCTCGGGATTCACTGAGGCGGAACTGGCAGAGATCACCGGTTCCCTGGTGCAAAGGGATAGCCCCCCTTTCACCAATCCCCCGGCCACGCCGGAGGTGAGATGGACCGAGCCCCTGNNGCCCTGGAGGTGACGGAGGACGGCCACCTTCGCGCCCCCGTCTTTTTGCGCCGGCGGGAGGACAAGGTGCCGGAGGAGTGCGAGCTAAGCCAGCTCGGCTAATTGATATCATTGCAAGAAGTGATGGCTGGCTTGAGTCCTCACCATCATATTCCTTCTGTCTATGTAACTTTCTCCTTTCTCTAAGCCATCACCTGCTCCTTTAAGATATAGCGGATGAGATCCTCGGANNAGCTTGGTCTCCCTCTGCAGCTTCTTGACCGTATCCTCGATGCTGTTTCCATCGGCCATGAGGCTGTTTATCCTGCCCACAACCTTTTCCCCTATGGCATAATACTCATCTATGTCTTTCCGGTGGCCCCAGACATCTCCCTTCAGGAGCTGCACTCCCTGGATCTCCAGGAACTGCTGGGCGGCCTTGGACATGGTCTCATGGTAAGACGGCGGTATCTGCACCGCACGCAGACGGGGACAGGACTGGACCAGGTTCATCACATCCATATTTGAGGCCCGGAAGGCCAGATGAACCAGTTGCTCATTCCTGTTCAGGTCTGTGATCTCCTTTTTAGAACTAACTACCCTCAGCTTCATAGGCTAAACAATGCTCTTAAAATATTTATAGATAATGGTAATCATAGTAATCCTTAATTAGATATACTGAGATCGGTAACTCAATTGCGGAATATTTGCGAATAGGTGATATCAGCGAGAGATATCTCCGGAGTTATGGTAGGGAGTTGAATATGTTTATTCCATACTCTGATATTTATATTTGAAATGCCGGACCAAAACGCGTAACCATCAAAATGGGTTCAGAGAATTATCGCCTCAGTCCCTCAGTCCATTCCCTTTTCACTGCGGAATTCCCGCACCGCAGAGGCACAGTTCTCCAGAAGCCTCGCTGCCAGATCCTGGCTGGGCCAGGAGCCCAGGCCGCAATCCGGGCCGGTAGCCCTCAGCTTCTCTCCAAATCGGCCATAGGCCTTCACCAGCCTCTTTTTCATAACCGCGGGCGACTCCATCTCCATTATCTCCCGCTCTAGCCTGGGCATATCCTGCCAGAGATTGATCCCCAGCCTCTCATTGAGCTGGGCGGACATGGACAGGATATCGGTTCGGGCGATCCCCGCCCGGATGAAGCTGTCCGTCTCTTCCAGCATCTTTTTGTCTACAAGCTCCAGGTAGTCGGGATGGGAGGCGGACTCGATGCCCACTATGCTAATGCCCGAGACCCGGGCGCAGATCTCGGCATAGAGCGGCGAGTGCAGATGAACCTCGCAGTCCATGCCCCGGCAGGGCCGGCTGGCTATCTCCAGAGCCTCTATGATCTCCTCCTCAGAGAAGACTATATTGGAGTTCATTCCCAGGCTGGGCTCGTCTATAGAAGCCACGGACATCTTTCCCATATCCCCGGCCTTCTCCAGGAAACGGGCCACGCTTTCCGCCAGGCTGCAAAGAATATCCGAATATGCTGTAGCTCCGAATGCGGAGAGATAAAGCTCCAGGGGGCCGGTGACGCAGACCCTTACATTCTCTCCGGGAGAGACCGCCTCCAGCTCCCGAATCCGGGCGTGCTCGGTTTTAATCAGATAGGGGCTATCCGCCTGATCAGGATTCTCGATCTCGTCCATGAACATGCGGATCATATCCCTCAGCTGGGGATAGGTGGGGCACTCTACTCCTGCCCGTCTCTTGATGGCCAGAACGCTGCCCACCAGGTCCAGATACCCTTCGCGAGACAGGCCTGCCGTCTTTACCCCGCCGGGCAGGGGAAAGCTGCCTATATCATCATAGAATATGCCCTCCGCCAGTCGAGACACTCTTTCACCTCAGCTATTGCATTTTTGACCAATGTAAACTCTAACCAAATCGCCTTAATAAGGCCTTCAATGAGGCATACTCTCCATCGATCCTCTCAAAGCTCTCTTCGAGCTCATCCAGCCGGGCCATGGCTGGGGGCAAGGGCGGATTGATGCCCGTGGCTCTGATGATCTCGTCGGGAAACTTGGCCGGATCTGCCGTTTCCAATGAGACGCAAGGGCTCCAATCGCCCCAATCCTGCAGGTACCTCATCAGCCCGGCCCAGGCCACGGCACCGTGCGGCTCCAGCAAGATCCCGTGCTCCTGGTGGGCTTCCCTGATGGTCCGGCGGGTCTCTTCATCGCTTATAGAGACTGCATAGAGATCCTTTTTCATGGCAGAGAGGTCCGGCTGTCTGCCCACATGGCCGGCCTCATCCATCTGCCCTCCGTAGAGGTAGAAGAGACGGGCCAGATTACTGGGATGGCCCACGTTCATGGCGTTGGAGATGCAGTTCTTGCTGGGGCGGATGGGCTCATAGACCCCGGTTTTCATGAAACGGGGGAACTCAATGTTCTCATTGGTGGCCACCACGAACCTTTTGACTCCCAGGCCCATCTTCATGGCTAAGAGCCCCCCCATAAGGTCTCCGAAGTTGCCGCTGGGAACGGAGAAGACTACCTCCTCACCCGGCCCTGTCACTCGGGAGCGGGCGAAGAAGTAATAGACTGCCTGAGGCAGCAGCCTGCCGATATTTATGGAGTTGGCTGAGGAGAGGCTGAGTGAGGAAAGATCGGGATCGGCAAAGGCCCGCTTGACCAGGGCCTGGCAGTCGTCGAACTTTCCCTCTACCGCCAGAGGGAAGATGTTTTTGCCCAGGGTGGTCATCTGGCGGCGCTGCCGCTCTGTAACCTCTTTTTCCGGGAACAGCACCACCACCTTGACATTATCCAGACCGAAGAAGGCATGAGCCACGGCTGAGCCGGTGTCTCCCGAGGTGGCGGTAAGTATGATTATGCTTCTCCCTTCCTCTTTGAGGAAATGCTGCACTAGCCGTCCCATGGCCCGGGCAGCAAAGTCCTTGAAGGAGCAGGTAGGTCCGCGGTCCAGGCGCAGGATATACTTGCCGTCGAAGACTCTTTCCACAGGCACCTCAAAATTGTAGGCATCCTGCAGCATGCCTCGCAATGCCTGATCGGAAACCAGATGTTCCAGGTAAGGCCTCATTACCTCGCGGGCGATCTCCGGATAGCTCATCCCGGGAAATTCATCTATCAGGCTACTCGGAAGGCAGGGAATCTGCTCGGGCATAAAGAGCCCCNNGCCCATGAGCAGGGCGGCTTTGAAGTCCACCCTCTCCGGATGGCCGTTGGTGCTGAAGAATTGAATGGGAGACATGCTCTTGAAAGGTATGCGGAGCATATCTTTAAGGCTTTGCCAGGAAAGAAGGGATATCTATATATTCGATTATTGTCTTATATAGATTCGCCTAATGCCGAAGAAAATTTGGCGTATGGTGTTAGAAGATGTAAATGAAGCTAAAGCGAATGGGTGAAATGCATTAGATATGGAGGACAGCTTGTTCAACTTGGACTTGGAATCTGCCATTGAGGATGCTGCACGCTTCCGCACAGATATGGGTCTGGAATTGGGATCGCCTCTTTCAGGCCCTAAACCCGGCCCTCAGTTGCCCCGGAAAAATTGGCCGGAATTCCTTTAAAGAATATATTGGGCTGGGAGCTGCATCTCGCGCCTCCTGGCCGTTAATTTTCATTTAAGCAAATATCATCGAGCTGGATTCGATAGCCTTTCGGCAAAGGATAATGAAAAATCCTCTCTCCCGGCCAAGAATCCCTGCAGACAAACGCCCTTCTCCGTCTTTTATCCGACCCTCTCCCGCCCGGATCTGCAGATAAAGGGGGGCAATGGTGGATTGATGGACTGGCTGGCCCGAGATCACTTGNNTGCGGCCTAGCAGGTTAAATGAGCAATTTGCGGCTGCAGTGAGGGAATATTTAAGTATTAGTTTCAGCTAAGTTGGTCACAAATGATGGTCGTATCGCCCGATTCAAAAGCTAATATAAAAAGGAGGAAATGAGATGGCGTTCTACACATTGGGCCTCACCTTTAATCTTGTGATACTCCTGACAGTTATTATCCTGGCTGTTTGGATATATGGTATATATNNTAAGAAATGGGGCCTCGGATCCACTGGCTACCACGACCAGTTGCGCAACAGCTTCTGGCTCTTCCTGGCTACCTGGGTTCATGAGGCATTCAAGGATGGTTTATGGGTATTTCTGAGGACGGTAGTGCTTGATGTTCTTTTGCTGAGGAGGACTTTAGCCAGGAGCCCGGTGCGCTGGGTAATGCACATGTCCATGTTTTATGGATTTCTGGCTCTGGCGGCCATGTCTGGTTTTGCTCTCTTCCTAGATATCATCGAGCATTTCAACCTGGCCGGTCTGGCCCACGAGGCGGAGATGGTTAAAGAGATGCTGGGTCTGCCCTTCGATATATTCGGCTACCTGCTTCTCGTCGGCGCCACAATTGCCGTGTCCAGAAGGATATTCCTCAAGTTCGTCCGGGATAACACCACCGCCTATGACGCTTTCCTCATCGGTGCAGTGTTCCTCATCACTATCACCGGATTTTACGCCGAGTGGATGCGAGGCAATTCCTTCCTCATCGGGAATCTCTTTGAGTATCCCGTATATGCCCCCCACTTCGCCCTGATTCATACCGTGCTGGCCATCGGGCTGTTCGCTCTGGTTTTGCCCTGGAGCAAGTACATCCATGTCATAGCCACGCCCATGACCCTGATCGCCAATAGAGGAGGAGAGTAAGATATGGCTGATCAAAAGAATTCCAAGCCCTTGATGACGGGCTATATGTTGTCCACCCAGCTTATGGAGGTAGACGGCTGCAACCGCTGCCAGGAGTGCATGAAATGGTGTCCCACCTTTGCCGTGAGGCCGGACCGCCCAGGCATAACACCCATGTATAAGAACGCCAGATGGAGAGAGCTTCTGGCCAAGGACCACAGCCTGCGAGCCAAGATCTTCGGAGGCAAGCCCCTTAACGATGACGAGATGAAGCTGTTCACAGAGGATACCTATAGCTGCACCACCTGCGGCGTATGCGGCACTGTCTGCGAGGCGGGCATCAAGACGGTGGAGCTGTGGGAGGCCATGAGGCCTAACCTGGTGGCCAGGGGAGACGGCCCGGTTGGAAAGCAGAATATGTTTCCCAAGCTGGTCAAAGCGGATAGGAATCCCTATATGGCCAAGCAGGAGGATCGGCTCTGCTGGGTGCCCAAGGACATAAAGATTCCTGAGTCTGGAGAGATAGTGTACTTCGCGGGCTGCACTGCTGCCTACCGCCAGCAGGCGCTGGGTGTTGCCACAGTGAGAATACTGGACAGCCTGGGAGTGCCCTTCGCCATGCTGGGCAAGGACGAATGGTGCNNCTGCGCCTCTGCCATGGTCAGAACCGGCCAGAGGGAGGTTATGGCTGAGCATGCCGTGCATAATGTGGATGCCCTAAAGGATGCTGGAGCCAAGACTGTGCTCTTCGCCTGTGCCGGATGCATAAGAAATTCAGCTATTGACTGGCCGAAATGGTATGAGGGCTATATCCCCTACAAAAATGTGCCTCTCTCCGTGTTCTTGAGAGAAAAGATAAGAAAAGGAGAGGTAGATTACAAGATTCCTCTGAACTACACCGTTACATACCATGATCCCTGTCACAACGGCCGGCATCTGATGCATGAGATGGGGAAGGACTGGGCCTTTGAGGCCTCCCGCGAATGCATTCAATCCATTCCCGGAGTCAAGTTCAAGGACATGGTGAGAAACAGAGAACTGCAGAGGTGCTGCGGCGCAGGCGGCGGCGTCAAGGCCGGCATCCCCGATTTGGCCCTGGATTGTGCCAAGGCCAGAGTCACAGATGGCGAAGAGGTCTCCGCAGATATCATAGCCTCTACCTGTCCCTTCTGCCGCAGGAACATCATGGACGGCAGGAATGATGCCAAGTCCGGCATAAAGGTCCTGGACGTGGTGGA
>DAWB01000076.1:7624-10440 GCA_002505805.1 Methanosaeta sp. UBA80
AGGATCTGGTGGGCGAGGCTCACTAGAGGATGTCCGGGATACCGGACGTTCTATTTTTTTTATTTTTTTTTATTTCAAATAAATTCTACATCTATTGATTTTTCTAGACCCTTAAATCGGCCTATGGCACAGGTACAGCCAATCATCATCAGGAACATTCGCAGACAGCAAAAGGATTTAATAGTGGCATGACCTGGAAGCCTGGATGGCGAAGGCCTTTTTTAATGGTTTTCGCAAAGGATGGTGAAGCTTTGTTTAGAGGCCAAGAAGGGTCTTCCGCGGGCGGATTCGAGACAACCGCTCCGGTAGAGGTTGGAAAAGAGTATGAGGTCAGCATTGAGGATATCGCCCGGGAGGGAGATGGCATTGCCCGGGTGGAAGGATTTGTGATCTTTGTGCCCGACACCAAGGTTGGGGATTCGGCCAAGATCGAGATCGATAAGGTAATGAGACGTTTTGCCATCGGTCATAAGATTTAAATCCTCAATTCCTTTGCAATATTGACCGGCGCTGGGTTTGTTAAGCCAGGCCGAGTCAAATATATATTTTTATAGTATTACTGTCTGCTCTGTTGGCTTACAGCTTTAAGAGCACTGCCTCCAGGTCTGCCAAGAACAGATCGATCTTCTCCCTGCTCATATGCCCCATCAGAATCAGCCGCAGAGCTCGATTGGGCTCGCGGGTCATGGATACATGCCAGTTCAGCTTCATCAGCTCCTCTCGAACCGCTGCCGGAGAGGGCACGGACAGAGCCACCACATTCATAACCGGCTCTATGACCGGCTCGATGCCCATCTTTTTCGCTCCTGCCAGCAGGTAGGCCGTCAAATCCATGCAGTAGTCCACCATCTTCTGGAAGCCCTCCCGGCCCAGATGCATCATCACCGCATAGGTGGCCGCGGCGGCAGCCCCGCTCCGGGTGCCGGTAAGGGAAGCCTGCCTGGCCCGGGTGAGATAATGGGTCTCAGTCTCCAGAGCGCTCAGGCACTCGGCCCCCCGGAAGAGCAATCCGCCGGCGGGAATGGTGCTCAGGCCCATCTTATGGGGATCGATGGTGATGGAGGAGACTGCAGGCAGGGAGAAATCCCATTTGAACTTTCTTTTCAAGAAAGGCAGAACAAAGCCGCCGAAGGCGGCGTCGACATGCATATGAATGCCCCTCTCCCCGGCCATACTGGCCAGATCCTCAATGGGATCCACCTGGCCGAATTCAGTGCTCCCGGCTATGCCCACCAGGGCCACAGTTTTCTCATCCAGCAGAGCCTGAACCGAGGAAAGATCTACCTTCAGGCTCTCATCCAGCTCTGCTTTTCTCACCTCCAAGCTGAGCAGATCGCCGATCTTGTCGAAGGAGAAATGGGCCGAGGCAGGGACGACGATGTTGCCGTCTTTTATCCCCGCCTCATTTCTGGCCGCTCTGATGGCCTGGATATTGGACTCTGTGCCTCCGGTGGAGACATAGCCGCAGGCATTGGGGCAGCCCAAGAGCTCGCCGAGCATGGCCACAACCCTCTCCTCCAGCTCGGCCACGCCGGGAAAGAGGCCCGGATCACCTAGATTGGTTTCCAGGAACATATCATGTGCTTTCACCGCAATGGGATGGGGCTGGGTGCACATGGTGGAGAAGAACCTGTCGTAGCTGTAATCCCGCTCTCTGGTCTTCTCCAGCAGGCGCATGACCTCTCTCTCAGGAAGGCCTTTCTCTATCATTTCCGTCCCCTGTGGCTTGAATCGCCCAGTCGTCTCTGATCTAGAGGCAAACTACTCCCTGTTTCTGAGAGCCCTGAGCATCAATATCTTCTCGCTCCTGGCCACAGTCTCCCGAACCGTGGCCACGGCATCGATGTTGGCGGAGATGCTGGTGATGCCTATCTCCACCAGCCTCTTGGCCATCTCGGGATAGGAGCCGGCCTGGCCGCAGATGGAGGTCTTGACCCCGGCCTCATTGCAGCGTTCCACCACATACTCGATCAGCTTGAGGATGGCGGGATGCAGCTCGGAATAAAGCCCCGCTACGTTCTCGTTATTGCGGTCCACAGCCAGGGTGTACTGGGTCAGGTCGTTGGTGCCGAAGGAGATGAAGTCGATTCCGTCCTCGATGAAGTCCTCTATGGTGAGAGCTGCTCCCGGCGTCTCCACCATTATGCCCACATCGATCTTCTCCAGATCCAGGTTTTCCTGGAACATGATCTCCTTGGCCTTCTGGAACTCCCGCACATGCTGGACCATGGGCAGCATGATGCCCACATTGGTCAGCCCCATATCATGCAGTTTCTTGAAGGCCCGCACCTCCAGCCGGAAGTGATCCGTCTCGGTGAGGTCGCGTCGGATGCCTCTCCATCCCAGCATGGGATTATGCTCATGGGGCTCGTTCTCCCCTCCCTCCATAGCCCTGAACTCGTCGGTGGGGGCATCCAGCGTCCTCACCCAGACCGGACGGGGGAAGAAGGCATCGGCCACGACCTTGATGCCTTTGACCAGCTCATCGATGTACTCCTCCGTCTTTGCATTCTTTATATACCAGTTGGGGGTCTTGCCCAGGCCCAGGATCATGTGCTCTATGCGTAAGAGCCCCACTCCGTCGGCCATGGTGGCTGCCGCCGCTTCTGCCCTATCCGGCTCGCTGACATTGACCTTGATCTCGGTGGCGGTGATGGGCTTGGATACCAACATGCCTCCCGGACCGGCGGATGCGGCAGTGGGCTTGGCAGGCGAGGCCAAAGCCACCCGGCCTTCGTAAACTGTGCCCTTGCCTCCGTCCACTGTGATCTCCATGCCCTCTTTTAATGTCGTGGTGGCCTTCTTGGTTCCCACCA
>DAWB01000201.1:0-13540 GCA_002505805.1 Methanosaeta sp. UBA80
CATCACTCCCGCAGCAAAGCCCAGGCTCAAAGAGAGATAGCGCAGATCGGGCTTGGGGATGAAGTAGGCCGCCAGGCTTCCTATGCCTGTGGCCAGGCCAGCCAGGAGGGTCAAAGCCAGGGCGGCCAGGATATTGCCTTCCACAAAGAATCAAAGGGGTCGAATATATTTCAAATTGCTGCTTGAAAAAGATTCAAGAATGCTATTCCGGCCTGAATGGGATCAGGCCGGAGAAGAGGGTGTAGGTGATAAAGGCGTAATAGCCGGGCCGATCGGCGATGAAATCCGGGGAGCTTTTATGGCAGAGCCGATTAAATTGCGCTTTATCCGCTTCCGATAGCTTCGACATTGCCCTTCCCCAGAGCATTTGAAAGCAGGATGCCAGATCATCTCGGGCCTGGCTGTCGACGGCTGTGTGCAGATCGGCCACAAATGTCCGTCCCCTGATCTTCTCCAGCCCTGCCTGATGCAGCCATACGGGCGCGGATAAGATGTGATCCCTATAACTCCAGCCCTCTTGAAATGGATAGCATGCCGCCCGGGTGGCATTGAGCCGGGCCTCGAGGTAAGGGTGGCCGGGAAGGAGCCGCTGCGATGACCAGAATAGTACGGCAATAAGCCCTCCCGGCCTTACCACCCGCACCAGCTCTCCAAGGACGGGCATCGGGTCCATTCCCAGAAAGCCCTGGGACTCGGGGCCCGGCCAGAGGCAGTCCGCGCACCAGGCCCAGTCGAAGGCATGATCCTGGAAAGGCAGAGAGCGCAAATCTCCTTGGATATAATCAAGCGAATCTGATAAACCTGCCCTCTCTGTAGCAGCTCTCGCCTGAAGCAGCCCCTCCCTGCAGATATCAAGGCCCATTACCTGCTCCTCGGGCAAGAGGGCCTGGGCTAGCCAGAGGCTGTGATCTCCATTTCCGCAGGCTGCGNNGGCCATTGAGGGATGCCAATGGAAGCGCGGATATAGCGGCGCGTATGGCCGGCTCGGTGAGGCGGTGCATGGCCGAGGCCAGGCCGAGGTAGCTATGGTCCGGCATACGGAATTGTTATAGGAGCTTAGCTATGAAAAAGGTTTCTTTTAAGTTATCAGTCGCCGGTTCTAGAGGGCGGATTGCCGGGCGCAGCTGTGAATTGTCCGACGGTAAAGGGCATCTCTTGCCCGGACCTTTTCAGCTTTCGGATCCTTCTTTAAAGTTCGCTCAGGAACTAACCTCATATAAGAGTATAGAGAAGCCGTCCGCATGAGCGTGAGCACGGCCATGCAGCACGATCAGGCGGCACAACCCCCATCAAGGGTGCGGGAGATCGCCCAGCTGACGCTGGCGCATCTCATTAACGACATCTATGCCCCGGTGCTGATGGCACTACAGCCGCTTCTCATCACCACCCTCNNGTGATGCACAGCCTGATCTCCTCGATCCTGCAGCCGGTCTTCGGCAGCCTCTCAGATAAGCGGGGCTTTCGGGTCAGCGTGGCAGTCTCCGTACTCCTCTCCGGGTGCGGGATCGCCTTTCTGGGGCTGCTATCAGACCACTACCTGATCATGCTCTGCTCGGTTGGCATCGCCTCTGTGGGCGCCGCAACCTTCCATCCCGGTGCTCTCTGCAAGGTAGCGGCAATTGCCGTATCCAGCAACCGTGGCCGGCTCACCTCTTTCTTTATCGTGGGCNNGCATAATACCCGCTGTCCTCGGCGCACTTCTCCTTGTTGTCCGCCCCATACCGGACATCTGCCCGGTGGCGGCACAGCAGGCAGAGTACAGCGGCGATGAGAACTGGAGGCCGGTGATCCTCCTCTTTGCCGGTTCGACGCTGCGCTCCTGGGTCACTTTCGGGGCGATGACCTTCCTCCCCACCTACCTTGTCCTGAGCGGATACCCTCTGATTGAGGCAACCTTTTTTATCAGCGCCATGCTCATTGCCGGAGTTGTCGGGCAGCTCACCGGAGGCTATCTCTCCGACCGGATGGGCAGAAGACCGGTTGCCGTTGCAACTACCCTCTGCTCCATCCCCGCCTTTGCCGCGATTCTCCTGACCCAGGGTGCGCTTCAAATTGCTTCGATGCTTTGTTTTGGGTTCTTCCTCTGGGCCTCGTTCTCGGTGACCATTGCCATGGCTCACGAGCTTATGCCCAGCAGGATCGGCCTGATCTCTGGCCTATTCATGGGTATAGCCATGGGCGCGGGAGGTCTCGGTGTCTCCGTCTCGGGCGCAATTGCCGACCAGTTCGGGCTCACAGCCACCCTTTCCCTCTTCCCGGTCCTGATTTTTGTGGCAGCCCTGCTCTTTGCAGTTGTGGGATACCAGCGGAAGGGCTAGAGCCCTTTTAAATTCAAGATGCGGGCAAGGACAGCGCCCCTCCGCCTTGCCCGATGTGGTGGAAGAATTCATCTGCAAAAAGCGCAATCCTGGAATCTGTGGCAGACGATCATGAATAATATAGACTTCTTTGAAAAAAATGCGGCAGAGTATGATTTGTGGTTTGAGGAGAATGAAGCGGCCTATAAATCTGAGATCCTGGCCCTGCGAGACCTCATCCCGGCCAAGGGAGTTGGACTGGAGATTGGCGTTGGAACGGGCCGGTTCGCCGGCCCTCTGGGCATCAGGATCGGCGTGGAACCGGCAAAAGCGATGGCCGACAGGGCGCGCCGGAGAGGCATAGAGGTTCATGAGGCAAGAGCGGAAGCCCTTCCCTTCCAGGATGAATCATTCCACTTCGTGTTGATGGTGACTACTATCTGTTTCCTGGAAAATCCCCTGCAAGCTCTGGCGGAGGCAAAGAGGGTTTTGAGGCCTGGGGGGCGGATCATCATCGGAATGATCGATCCAAATAGCCCGTTAGGTCAGGATTATGAAAGGAAAAAGGCCAGGAGCAAGTTCTACAAATATGCTCATTTCCATTCAGTGGATCAGGTTATTCTCTGGCTGAAAAGCCTTGATTTTGACCTCATCGCCACCCGTCAGACCGTATTCAAGAGCATCAAAGATATCAGTGCGGCAGAGCCATTTGAAGAAGGTTACGGCAGAGGGGCCTTTGTGGCCATTGCCGGCAAAAAAAGATCTTAGTGAGTCCAGTCAATTATCTTTATGCCGGGCCCGACTTTCTTGGCTATGCTCTTCTTTATCTCTTCGTAGTGAGGGCAGGGAAAGCCTATGGGATTTCCCCGGCTGATGCAGGAGGCGATGACTATGGCCTCTGCTCCACGCTCCACCATCAGGGCTGCCCTGGAGACGGCTCTCTTGCCCGGGCAGCCTCCGCAGGAGACGAAGCCCTCGATATCAACCGGGCCGGTCTCGGCAAAGGCCATCTTTCCCTCTGATGCAACCTTAAAATCCATGGTTCCGGGACACATGTCCTCTGTCTGCTGACATCTTATTATGCCGACTTTGATCATTTCCTTCACCTCATCTTCCAGCGCACCCATGCATATTCCTTTTATATTGCCGCTTTCCATCAGCCTGAATTTCAATTGATGTCTGCTCCAGCCTTTTTCAGCCTCAAGAGCAGGAATATGCCGCACGTCTCCAGCCGCTTCTCCTGAAACTTCAGAGATGGATCATCCAGGATGATCCTGGCCCTTTCTTCAGTCATGACCGAGGAGACGAAACGCAGGTGTAATAATGCAAACCAGGCCGCCAGGCTGCCGAAATCCCTTGCCAGTTTTCGCCTGGCCTCGGGAGATGGATCCCTCCAGTGGTCGTAAATCCAGGCCTCTCCTCCCGGCTCAAGCACTCTGTAGAGCTCATTGAGCCCAGCCGCTTTATCCGGCCAGTGGTGCAGGCTGAAGGTGCTGACCACCAGGGCGAAGAATTCATCCTCATAGGGCAGGCTGGATACCTCGCCCACATCGAAATGTGGTGCATTTGCCAGCCCGATCTTGCTGGCGCTTGCCCTGGCAGCTTCAATCGCCTTTGGCGAGACATCCGCTCCATATGCCTTCAGATGGATGCTCTTCTCTGCGATCTTAAGGGGAAGCAGGCCGCGCCCTGTGCCCACATCCAGCACATTGCCTCTTGTCAATGAAGCGTAGACTGCATCTGCTACCTCCTGATAAAAGCCGTCCCTAACGGCATTCAATCCTTTGATCGGATTATGCATTTAGCTGAACCTCCTTTGCAGCAGACTATTGGCCGGAAGCAGAAATAAAATCAAGAACAAGAGCAATATGAGCAGATCCCAGATAAATACCGTGCCGTCTATCGAAAGAAAAGATGCCTTCAGTCCCTGCACGGTGTAGGTCAGAGGCAGCAGCCGTGAGAGCAGCTGCAGCCCCTCAGGCAGGGCTGATACCGGATAGACCACACCGCAGAGGAACACCATGAGAAACCTGGGCAGATTGAGAAGGGTCTGGGCCTCGAAGACCTCCCGCACCGCTACGCTGAAGAGAGCACCCATGGAAGAGAAGACCATGAGAGATATCAAGGATGTCAGAGCCAGCCCGACGAAATCCGGCTTAAGCCCCAGATAGATCACCGCCCCGGCGGCCACAATCGCCGTCATCATCAGCCCGAAGAGAAAGCCGCCCAAAACCTTTCCCAGGAGAACTGCTGTCATGCTCAGTGGAGCCAGCAGCAGCCTCTCCAGAGTTCCCAGCCTCAGCTCGAAGTTGATAACCACAGCTTCCGCTGCAGTGGTGCTGAATATTATGGTCATGGCCAGGAGGCCCGGGACCAGTTCAGCAAAGTCGCCTGGATTGCGCAGGTAAAAGGCCAGCGTCCAGGCCAGTGGGAAGACCATGCCCCAACTTATGGCCGGTGGTTTGAGGTAATAGGTTTTCATATCCTTGATGGTAATATGATAGATGCCTCGCATCTGATCCTGCCACATCATCTTCCCCCTCACCTTCTCCATCACTTTCCCCATCACCTTCCAACTCCTCTTCCCTTTCCTGAACCCTTATCAGCAGCCATAACCTGGGGAGACAGGCCGGTTATCTGGAGAAAAGCGTCCTCAAGGCTGGGTCGGATGGTGCTGGCTGATTCTACTCCTATCCCGCTTTCCCTGGAAAACTGAAAAACAGCATCGAATATTCGAGGAGGATCCCCTCCATAAATTCGGATACGACTGCTGTCCAGGAGTGAGGCCTGCAGCTCACCCAGAAAGGACTGGAGAGCGCCAATCCGGCCCGAGACATCGCCCCTGAAGGAAAACTCGATCAGAGATTGCTCCTGCACCAGGCGCTTGAGGCCCTCTGGGGTATCGATGCTAACAATCCTGCCCCGCACCAGTATGGCAATGCGGTCGCAGAGCATATCCGCCTCAGCCAGATAATGGGTGGTTAGAAAGACGGTGAGCCCCTTCTCGCGCAATCCGGATATGAGGCTCCTCAAAGAGCGGGCTGCTGCGGCATCAAGGCCAGTAGTCGGCTCATCGAGAAAGAGAAGGCGTGGCTCGTGCACCAGGGCGGCGGCTATGGTGAGGGCGCGCTTCATCCCCCTGGAGAAGGTGGCGAAATGATCCTCCTTTCGCTCATAAAGGCCGAAGTCCTGGAGCAGTCGGTCCACTCGGGAATTTTGCTGAGATCGGGGAACGCCGTAAAGCCGGGCCATGAAGAGGAGATTCTCTCGAGCCGACAGCTCATCATAGAGATTGGAGATATCCGGCACCACGCCCACATATCTCCTGGCCAGATAGATGTCGCCTGGAAGATGGCATCCTAGAACGCTGGCTCTTCCACCCGAAGGCTGGGTGAGGCCGACCAGCATACGGATGGTGCTGGTCTTGCCCGAGCCGTTGGGTCCCAGAAAGCCGAATATCTCGCCTTCATCTACATGAAAGCTGATGCAGTCCACGGCCAGGAGATCGCCGTAGCGTTTAGTCAGTTTATCTGCAATGATTGCAGCGTTTTTCTGAGACATATCAGATCTCCCAGGGCATTCAGTCGGATGGAGCATCTCTATTTAGGACGCCCGCCTTTTGGAATTTCACAAAGCTCATAGACAGTCGCCTTCATTCTCTCGGTGACGCCGATTTATGCCCGTCCGGCACCTTATCGGCATCGGAGCGGCAGGTGCAGCGGTTGCAGAGATCGCATTTCTCGGCCCGTCCGTTCTCACAATATCTCTTGAAGTTCTCAATCCATATCGGCTGGCGGGAGGAGAGCCCAGCAAACTGCACAAACTTCTTCAGCCGCTCCATGCTCTCCCTTCCCACATGGTGCTCCATCTGGCAGGCATCCTTCTCCGCCGAATTCCTGTCCACTCCTATGATCTCCAGGAAGTCGGCTATAGCCCTGTGCTTGCCTTTTAGCTCCAGGGCCAGCCTCCTGCCCGAGTCGGTCAGAGTGGCTCCGGCATAGCTCTCGTAATGCAGTAGCCCCTCATTTTGCAGCTTCTGGAGCATCTCTGTAGCCGAGGAGGGTTTGACCCCCATCTCTGCCGCGATCCTGCCCGTGGCAGCACGCCCTTCCTCTAGCTCCAGAGCATGGATGATCTCTATGTATTCCTCCACTCTCTTGCGTTTCATGACACCCTTCTCACAGCATCCAGGTTATTTTAATATCATCTTTCTCATCCATTTCATCCTCCTCATCCTATCAAAGCCATTCGCATGGCTCCACCAACCAGGAGAGCAGTCACGGCCATCACCGCGGCGGATTTCAGAGTGTCCCTCATCCCCAGCTCCTTTACCAGCACCGCAAATGTGGCCACACAGGGGAAATAGAGGGAGAGAACAGTGGTGGCCACCACCATCTGGCCAGCATTAAGGCCCAGAGGCAGAAGCATTCCCACCGCCAGATCTTTGCGGAAGAAGCCAACCAGAAGGGCGACCACCGCCTCTCCGGGTATGGCCAGCCACCACTCGAAGAAGGGCGAGAAGATGCGGGCGATCCATTCCATGAAGCCCACGGTGTAGAGCACATTGACCAGCAGAACTCCCAGGAACAGGAATGGTATGGCCTCGGCTAAAAACCACCGAACCCGCATCCAGGTCTTCTTCAGAATCACCATAACGCCTGGCCGCCGGTAGGGAGGNNCACATTGACCAGCAGCACCCCCAGGAACAGGAAGGGTATGGCCTCGGCCAGAAACCATCTTATCCTCATCCAGGTCTTTTTCAGAATCGTGAGGAAGCCCGGCCGCCGGTAGGGTGGTATTTCCAGGAATATCTCCGGGCTCTCGCCCCGGACCGCTTTATTCAAGACCAGCCCCGCCGCCACATAAACCAGGGCCAGGGCGGCAAAGACCAGGAAGACATAGCCCTGGCCGTAGGAGCCCAGCACCCCGAAGATCATGGCCGATTTGGCGGTGCAGGGCACGGCCAAACCGAGCAGCGTGGCGGCGATGAAGCGCTGCTTTCTGGTCTCCAGATTCCTGGTGGAGAGGGCTCCCGGCACATTGCAGCCCAGTCCCAGGAAGAGAGGGACTATGGCATGGCCGTGCATCCCCAGCCGGTGAAACAGGTTATCGGATAGCGTGGCCAGCCGGGGCAGATATCCGGAGTCCTCCAGTAGGGAGAGGGCCAGGTAGAAGCCTACAATGTAGGGGAGAACCATTCCCAGGGGGACGTAGATGCCCGTGGTCAGGAGTCCCATGGACTGGACATAGTCGATATTGCCATCTATGATCTTGCCTATCAGAAGGTCGTGCAGCATCCCCGGCCCAAGCGCTGCGCTCACCTTTATGGCCAGAGGGCGGTACAGCTCGAAGAGGGGCTCGAAGAGATGGGCAATCAGCCCCTCTCCGATCAGCCTTACCGTCCAGAAGGTGGAGAAGATGACCATCAGGGCGATGGGGGTACCCGTAAAGGGCTTGATGGTGGCCTCGGAGAGGCGGTCGGCCAGTCCGGGATGCCTGTGGCTCACCTTCTGGACCTCTTTGGATATCCATCCTATATCGATCCACTTCTCCTCTTCCGATAGGGCCTTGAGATCAGCGGGAGTTCGGGCCTCGTGCAACTTTTCCACCAGCTCTTTTATCCCCTCCCCGGTGAGGGCAATGGTGGAGACCACCGGCAGATCAAGATGCTCTTCCAGGGCCTTCTTATCAATCTCTATCCCGGAGCGCTCCGCCTCGTCCCACATGTTGAGGGCCAGGATCATGGGCTTTCTCTCCTCTAATAACTCAAGGGTCAGGAAGAGATTTCTCTCCAGGTTGGTGGCATCGACCACATTGATTATCAGGTCCGCCCAGCGCAGCATCTCCACAGCCACCTCCTCCGCCCGGTTGGTCGGCTGCAGGGAATAGGTTCCAGGAGCGTCGATTATCTCCACCCGCTCATCCTCCAGGCAGGCCCTGCCTCGGGAGAAGTCCACCGTGGTTCCCGGATAGTTGGAGGTGATCACCTCCGCTCCGGTCAGCCGGGAGAAGACCACGCTCTTGCCTATGTTGGGATTGCCCATCAAGACGATTCGCTTCAATCTTCCGCCCTCACCATGATCTTCCGGGCTATGCCCCTGCCCAGTGTGATCTGCCTGCCGCCTATCTCCACGACCAGGGGGCCGGCGAAGGGATGAACTGCCACCACCTTAATCCTCACCCCCTCTCTGATGCCCATTGTTCGCAGCTTTCTCTGAAATGAACTGCCCGGGCCCAGCAATGCGATGACCTGGGCAGAGGCCCCCGCCCTCAAGCTTGTGATCGGCTCTTGCATTATGCATCCTCGTTGTAAACGGTCAATTTTTAGGCTAACCTAAAAATGGTCGGGCAGATAAAGTTTTCGGCTGACCTAAAAAAGGGGAATGAAATCCCTATCTCTGCTTTCCCTGGGATTTACATTCACACTCTCCTATGAAATCCCATCCAGATCATTAAGAGCGCTGTGAAGACCAGGCCCAGGGCGATCATGGGGGCAGCGGAGGAGCCGGTTGGGGCGCTCTTCGCCTCCACCGCCTCCATCACAAATCCCTCTACCTCGCACGACGAAGAGTCAGGCTGCGCCGCCCTGGGCAATCCCTTTCCATATCCCTCCGATTGGGTCTGGTTTTGGGGCGGCGATTCTTTTCCCGCCGAAGGCTTGTGATGATGCGATGACGAAGAGCTGGAAGGCTTGCTCTCGGATGGGGGAGAGGAGCTGCGGGAGGAATGGGAGTCCTGAGTGGGAAGCACACCCTGCATATACTCCTGAAGGGCCAGGTTTCCGCAGGTGTGATGGCAGCAGGTTACGCCATAGTCCTGCACCGACTGCTCGTACCGCTCCACCAGCTCCTGCTTGACCTCCTCCGTGGGATGCCAGCGATCCTTTCTGGACGTCTCCAGCAGCCTGCCGGTCAATGATTGAGCCGCCCAGGGGTTGCTCTCGTCAAAGAAGTCCTTCAGGCCCATCTGGTATTTGTCCTGGACATAAATCTCATCCACCTCGGACCAGGTGTTCTCGCTCACCAGATCGGGAACCGTCGCCTCCCATCCCCAGAGATACTCGGCAAACCTGTCCATCTCCCTGGCTCCGGAGTAGCCCTGCTCCATCATTCCCTTCATCCACTGGGGATTGTAATAACGGCTGCGCAGCTCCCGGGAGAAGAAGTCGTGCAGTGAGGAGACAGAGCTTCTGTCCGGATCCACCGCATCGGTGACATACATGTCGGGCGTCTTTCCAGTTACAGTTCTCACCGCCATGCCGATTCCTCCCAGATACTGGTAGACATCATCATTGTCTATGAAGCCATAGAGGTTGGAGTTGGTATGATGAGCTGCCGCCTCCACCCCGGCCAGGTTGCTGNNCCGTCTCCGTAGATGTAGGACATCCTGGCTATGAAGAGGTTGCCAAGCTTGCTGTCATTCTCCCAGGTATCGCTGGCCGATACGGAGCTGTCCAGGTTGGGTCCATATGTCCCCGCCTCCTCCAGGAATATGCGGGAGGCGGAGAGGATGGCAGCGTCCTCCTCGCTCACATTCCCCCCGGCAATCAGGGCCTGATAGATCTCCAGAGAGTTCTCTCTCACATAGTTGGGATAATCCGGGCTCCTGTCATTGGAGGCCAGGCGTATGGCTCTATCGATTAGCTGCAGCTTCTCCGGGAAGAGATCCCGGTGCAAGCCGGAGGGAACGATGACCACGTCGATCCTAGGCCGGCCCAGCTCGGCGAGGGGTATGAGCCGGACATCGCTGACCCCGCCGTAGGCATCATAGACCGGCTCCGCCCCCACCAGGCGGAGGATCTCCGATTCCACCACCCCGTGGTCGGTCATGGCCCAGGCCCAGAGAACCAGAGCCATCTTCCTGGGGTAGGAGCCATTGTGATCCCGCCGGTAGCTCTCGATGAGCTTTTCCCCCAGATCACAGCCCACCTCCCAGGCGGCGCTGGTGGGAACCCGCCTGGGATCCACGGAGCGAAAGTTCCTGCCTGTGGGAAGGACAGCAGGGTCGCGGATGGGATCGTCGGCCGGGGAAGGCGGAGTGTAATTGGATTCCAGGGCTCTATTCAGGCTTGCCACCTCTGCCGAGCAGGCGGCAATGCTTTCTCTATACTGCAGGGAGAGATTGAGCTGATCGGTCAGGTTATATGAGGCGTTTCCAAAGATCTCTTTCTGGGCCAATTCACATGATGTTTGGTTGATTATCACCGCATCAAGCAGCCGATCGGTGCAGTTTTCCAGCTCGCCCTCTTTGTCCAGGCGGCCGGGATTGGGATAATCGTCGTAAGAGATCAGAGGAGCGATCTCCCGGGAGAGGCCATCTCCCAGCATGGATCTCAAGAGGCCGGTCAGGGGCTCTCCCTGGGGGGGCTGGCCGAAGGTGTGCAGGCCGTAGGGCATGAACTGACCTTTCAGCTCATAGAGGTACTTCTCCAGCTCATCGGCATAATTGTTGAATTCGGTCTCATTGGAGGAGATATTCAGCAGGTCCGCCTCAAGGTCCTCGTCCAGGTGCATCTCTCGGCTGATATTTATTATCTGATTCTTGTAGCCCTCCTTGACGCTGGCGTTTTCCACACTCTTGTATTGGAAGACAGTCTCCGCCAGATTGGTCAGGTTGCCGTAGAGGCCGGAGGCCACTATGGGCGGGGTCAGATGGGTGATCATCACTGCATCGCCCCGCCTCTTGGCCTGGGTGCCCTCGGCGATGTTGTCCACGATATAGGGATAGACCACAGGCAGATCCTGGACCAGAAGAGCCGGCCAGTCGTCCCTGGAGATGCCGCACTCCTTTCCCGGCAGCCACTCCTGGGTGCCGTGCTTTGCCAGATGGACTATGGCGTCGGCTCCAAATCCGTGTTTGAGCCAGAGATAGAAGGCGATGTATTGGTGATGGGGCGGCACGGATTTATCGTGATAGAGCACTGTGCTGTTCTCCAGCCAGCCCCGGCTCGGCTGGGGCAGGAGGATGACATCTCCAAAGGAGAGCTTGGGAATCACTAGGAACTCTCCGCTCCGGTTTTCATAGACCATGATTTTCCCAGGCGGCGGCCCCCACATCCCGGTCACCTCCGACTGCTT
Organism: Methanosaeta sp. UBA80; assembly: GCA_002505805.1. Taxonomy (GTDB): domain Archaea; phylum Halobacteriota; class Methanosarcinia; order Methanotrichales; family Methanotrichaceae; genus Methanothrix. The sequence goes on from DAWB01000201.1 coordinate 11,375, forward strand.
GGCCTGGGGGAGAGCAGAAAACCACTGCTCGTACACCTCTGCCGGCAGAAGTGTGGCATTGCCCGCCTCGACCATGGCCTGGAGCTCTCCCGGNNCCAGGAGCCCACATTGGTTCCCTGGTGGGCCAGCAGATCGACCAGAGCCTTCTCCTCCGGCACGGTCCCTTTAACATTATAGCCGGCGGCCTTCATCCCATCCAGGATATTCTGGAGGCTTCTGGGAACATTGAGATAGCAGCCCTCGATGTTGTCCTTGCCCCCTCCGTGGTTGTAGTAGATAACGGCGACCTTCTTCTCCGAGTTGTTGATCCGGCCCAGATCGGCCCATTTCACCGCCCTCTCTGCCAGCCAGTCCATCTGACTGGAGACGGGCTGATATCCGGATTCAGTCCTTCCTGCCATCACTATGGGCTCAATTACCCCGTCCATCTCCGGCTGAGCTATCTGGAAATAGATCTCCATTGGGTTGATCCCGGTGGAGTTCTGCCACTCTTCTGGGGTCTGGTAGTACAGCCTCATTCCCCGTAGCACCGGCACATCCATCTCCAGGAGGTCAGCTATGCCCTGATCGGGATCGCCATAGCTGAGCCGGAAGGACTTGGTGAGGATGACGGCATCCACTATTGAGGAGTTGTTGGACATGAAGAACTGGCGCATTGAGGATGTGCTGGAGAACCCCAGGTCGATTACATTTGCCCCGCACCTCTCCAGAGCATAAATCAGGGCGGATCGGTCGGCATGGTCCAGATCCTGATAATAGCTTAAGATGCCTATAGTGGGCGCAGAGCTATTGAATCCATAGCCTGCCTTCTGGCCGTACCAGCTCAGATAAGAGGTGAGGTTCTCGAAGAGGTCGGGATAATCGGGATGATAGATATATTCCTTGGGCGTGGGCAGCGGTTCCTCTACATCGAGATTCATGCCGCAGAAGTTGGCGGCCAGATAGGTGATGAGACGCCTCATGTTCTCCACCTGGCCGTTGTCCCAGTACTGCTGGATGAAAGGATGATCGGTGAGGTTTATATTTCCCAGGCTCTCATAGCCGGCGGAATTGAGTATTATTATCGGCACTCCTTTTAACTTTGCTTCTTGTAGCGGTGACTGGAGAAGAGAGGCCGCCTCCGCCCCGATCATCTCTACGAATATGAGTTCGTAAGATGAGAGATTTGAAGCATTTTGAGGAGAGAGCATAGTCACATTAAGATCAGAGTCCGGCGATGCCACCCTTATCTGAGGACGGTTCCCCACAGTTAAAAAAAGAGCTTCGGGCCTCTCCATGAGGACCCGAGCGGCGATATCCAGGCGGGGCGAATCCTCCGGTATCGCCCTCCGGTCACCGAAATAGAATACCACATCATCCCCGTCTCGCAGATCGGCGATATCCGGCCCCAGGGCGGGCATGGCCTCCTGGGGATAGTTTATCCAGAATCTCCAGGAGCTCTCCCCACTGGAATTGAACTCTCCCAGGGAATCGATCTGCAGGCCGTAGAGGCTGTAGAGGGAGTCGTTTAGGCTCAGGCTGCAGTTGGCCTCTTCACAGGCCCGGACCAGCGCAGCCAAGGCAGTGCTTCCATTGACCTGGTAGCTCCTGCCGCTGCTGGCGGTGAGATTCAGGCTTTCCTCCTCCAGCAAGACCTTACCCTCCCACAAGAGCCCCTCGGCCCGGGAGCCGAAGGCGTAAAGCCGCCCGTCATCGGCTCCCATGTAAACTACGCCATCTGAGGCCGAGGCAGTGGACATTATAAAGGCATCCACGGGATATACCCAGGCCTCAGATCCGTTGTCGGCGTGCAGGGCATAGATGGTGCCCTCCTCGCAGTTGGTCCCGAGATAGACCAGTCCGTCCAGAACCAGAGGCGAGGACTTGACCGGGCCGTTTACCTCACTACTCCAGATGAGCGNNGAGCCGTTCTCCGCATCAAAGCAGCTGACCTGGCCCAGGGGCTTGTCATCCGATCCCACATAGAGCCGGCCGGAGGACAGGGCGGGAGAGGAGATCGAGCCGTTGAAATCAGCGCTCCAGATCAGCTCTCCGCTCTGGGCATCCAGGGCGAGAATGGCCTCTTTGGCTGCAACAAATACCATCTTATCCCCTACCGTGGGAGTGGCGGTGATCTGGGAAGGCGTATCCCTCTTCCAGATCAGCTCTCCCGTCGAGGCATTCAGA
>DAWB01000201.1:13694-20504 GCA_002505805.1 Methanosaeta sp. UBA80
CTGTTCCAGACTGTCTGGCCTGTCCCGGCATCTATGCAGAAAATATCGCCGGTCAGAGAGCCCACATAGATCCGACCTTCTTCCAGGGCCGGGCTTGAGGCTCCTCCCTTGCCTCCCAGAGGATTGAGCCAGATCAATTTGCCGTCGGCCCTATCCAGGCAGGCGAGACCCAGCTCTCCTTTGAACGTCATATCCGGCCAGTTGGGGACGTANNGAGATGGCTGGTGCGGCGCTGATAATGCCGTGGCCGGTAAGGCTTGCGCTCCAGAGAAGGTTGGGCTCGGTCGGGCCTGTGCCGGTCAGGTTGCCGGTTCTCTGGTTGTCGCCCTGGAAAGTGACATAGTCCGCGCTGGCCAGGACGGCCAGAAAGAGAAGGACTATGGAGACGAGAACAATCCTCCCCGGACCGATGCGATTATGCAATCTCACTTTGCATCACCTCCCTGGCCGATCGCATGCACTCGACCCTGGCCGATGGTAAATACCATGCCGCCTGCTATGGCTGGAGATGAGCCTCCGGCGGGATAGCTCCAGACCGTCTCACCTGTGCTGGCGTTGAGAGCATACAGAGCGGTATAATTCATGTTCTCGGTCCGCCCCACAAAGAGCAGACCGTCGGCATGAGCGGGAGAGCACCTCCACTCGCCTATCCCTTCATCCGCCGTGGTCTTCCAGATGAGATCTCCGGTCTCTGCATCCAAGCAATAGGTTGCCTTATCAGAGTAGCCGTCCGTGCCGCCGCAGACATGAATCCGGCCTGGGACCAGAGCCGGGGTGCAGTCCGTTCTGGCGATGCTCTCTTTCCAGAGCAGGCTTCCGTTCTGAAGAGAGACGCTCAAGACATCGCCATCCCCCTCGAAGTTGTAGGTTGTCAAGTAAGCCGTATCCTTTGAGAGGGCAGCCGAGCCACAGGGTGAGTTTTCTGTGCTCAGATTCCAGATCTCAGTGCCGTTATCGAGATATAGGCAGTAGACCCTTCCACCCAGGCCCCACTCCCAGCCGGAAAGCACTACTCTGCTTCCGGATATAGCCGGAGTGGACTGAGCATTGCCCTGAACGGTGAAGCGCCATAGCTCATTTCCGGTATCTTCATCCAAGCAATAGTAGTGATGGCCGTCCCAGTCACTTGTCAGCACACGGCCGTCTGCAACTGCCGGTCCGCCGTCAACAGCCCCCTTACCGGTGGGAGGAGCATAGCTCCAGAGCAGCTTGCCGTCTGAGGCATTCAGGCAGATGGTCTTCAGAGCGGACAGGAAGATCTTGCCATCGTCATAAGCCGGAGAGGCTCCCCAAACCTGGCAGATGTCCGGCCTGGCCTCAAAGGAGGCATTCCAGAGCACCTCTCCTGACAATTGATCCAGACACACCAAATTCTCCACGCAGTTGACAAAGACCCTTCCATCTGCAATTGCTACCGAGGAGCCCTCCTGAGCCCCTATGTCCTGGCTTATCCAGGCCGTCTCATTGCTCCGGGGCGCTCCGGAATCGGAGGCACCCCTATGGGCGGCATCCAGATGGAACTGGGGCCAATCACCTGCGGTTTCGGCGCTCACGCCCGTGGCAATGAGAGCCGACATCAACACCGCAACAGCCCATGCTGCTAGAGCACCGGGCTTTTTCGTCGCATTCATTATTCATAACCTCCTTGATTATTTGAATCACCAAAAGCATACACCTGGCCCCGACCTATGGTAAACATCATGCCTCCGGACAGGGCGGGGGATGAGCCTCCGGCGGGATAGCTCCAGACCGGCTCTCCTGTCCTGGCATTGAGGGCGAAGACTCCCTCATACTCGGTGAAGTCGGCTCGTCCGGCAAAGAGCATGCCGTCTGCATAGGCCGGAGAGCATCTCCAGTCGCCTATTCTATCCTCCGCCGGGCTCTTCCAGATCAGATCGCCGCTGGACGCATTAAAGCAATATGTAGCAAGCTCGCTGAAGCCCTCGCATCCGCCGCAGATATAGATCCTGCCTTCTGCCACTGCAGGGGTTGAGTCGGTAGGACTGATGCTCTCTTGCCACAAAACAGAGCCACTGTCCAGTGAGAGGGCCAGCAGATCCCCCTCCCCCTCAAAGTTGTAGGTGGCCATGTACGCGGTCTCGCCCTCGATCGCCGCCGAGCCGCAGGGGGAATTTTCCGTGGCCAGATTCCAGATCTCCGAACCGTTCTCAAGATACAGGCAGTGAATCCTTCCCCCCAGGCCCCAATCCCATCCGGCCAGGACCACCCGGCCCTGAGATATGGCCGGGGTGGACTGGGCGTTCCCCTCTACGGTGAAGTTCCACCTCTCCCGTCCCGTCTCTTCATCCAGGCAGTAATAGTGATGACCGTCCCAGTCGCTGACGATCACTCTTCCATCTGCTATGGCCGGACTGCCATCAATGGCGAACTTGCCGGTGGGCTGGGAGAAGCTCCAGACCATCGAACCGTCCGAGGCGTTCAGGCAGTAGCTCCTGTCCGAGGTAAAGAAGACCCGTCCCCGGCTGTAGACCGGGGTGAATCCGAAGGCATAGTCTCCGGAGGCATTGAAGGGAAAGCTCCAGAGCAGCTCTCCCGTCTCCCGGTCCAGACAGGTCAGCTCGTCAATGCAATTTACGAATAACTTTCCTTGCGCCACCGAGATTGAAGAGCCGGGCTGGGCCCCGATATCCTGGCTGGTCCAGCGGGTAGTATTGGAAGCAGGAGCCCTGCAATCAGATCGGCCGGTGTGCTCCGCACCGAAGTGAAATTGCGGCCAATCCTGCCTGCTCAAGTCGCTGCCGTCATCTCCCAGGCAGTACAGCTTTCCGCTATGCTGATCGCCCTCCGTTCCAAAGTAGACCTGTCCGTCGGAGATAGCCGCTCCTCCCAGAATATAGCCGTCGTCGGGAGGATTCAGCCTCCAGAGCAGCTCTGCCCTCTCTCCCCCGTCCTCCAGACAATAGACTGAGCCGTTGACCTGAGAGGTGGTGAAAAGTATCCTGGGCCTCTTCCGAGCCATGGACAGGGCGGGAGAGGATTTAATGCCCGCCTCCACGGGATAGGACCAGATGACATCGCCGCAGGAGTCATTGAGGCAGATAAGAGCACCGGGGTGGCCGTGCTCGCCTGTGCCCAGATAGACCCGGCCGTTGCAGACCGAGGGGGTAGAGGTAGAAAATCCCATCGGGGCACTCCAGCCGCGGTCCTCGAACTTGCCGGTGACATTATCCAGGCCGATCTTCCAGGCGAAGCCTGCTTGGGCCGAAAGCTCAGACGTGGCATAGACATAGCCCTCCCTGAATGCAGCCGAGGCTCAAACTCTTCCCGGATCCTCCTGATAAAAGCTCAGCCTTGAGCTGTCGCGGAGGTCAAGCACATCGACCACCTCTCCGCTGCTTTTATTCACGCTCAAAAGGATTCCGTCGTTTTGGCCGAAGACCAGATACTCTCCGGCCAGGCAGGCTCCGCACCATTGGTATCCCTTTGTGCTTTGAGAGATATTCCAGCACTCTCTGCCTTTATCGTCGAAGCAGAAGAACCTCTTTTGGCCTGAACCGTAGGCGCTTCCCTCACCCAGGTATAGCCGGGCGTCTATCAGCATCAGCGGAGATTCGAATCTTTTATCCGTTATATCCTGCTTCCAGATAACCTCTCCATTCAGAGCATCAAGAGCAGCCAGAGTGCCGCTGTCGGTGGCTGCAAATATCTTTCCTCCACCGATGGCCAGAGAGGACATCTGATAGACCCATCCATCCAGCTGGGACTGCCATCTCAAATCGCCGGTCTCCCGGTCAAGGGCATAAACGGAGCCGTTTCCGGCCAGGGCGTAGACCAGACCCGAGGAGATGATGGGGGTGGTCTCCATCCTCTGAATATCGGCAGACCACAGTATGAGGGGGTCCTCAGGAACTCCGTCGGAGGTGATGCCTGAGTTTAAAACATCTTTTTTAAATAGTGGCCAGTCTGAGGCATCAGCCGCATTGAAGACCGATAAGAACGATATGATAAAAATTATCAAGATATATATCCTTGTCATGAAAGATCTACCCTATTGCGAAAGCAAAGATCCGGGCTGAATGGGCGAATGGCTTGCATAACCTCAGCATTGCCTGCTTTTCTTAGCCATAGCCCATGGATTGAGCTACATCGATATATCACATCGATATTATTCAAAGATAATTTCTCCTCCGGCCATATGTGCGTCTCCTGATTCTGCTCTTAGTCTATTAATCCAATAAACTTGGTTTAATGCTAATTTAGTTTACTTAAATGTTATGGCACAGGTACTAAATTTATTCTCTTTTAAAAATTTAAAAACAAAAAAACAAAGATCAAAGAGGCTATCCGATGCAAACGTCTTAATTGACCTTTGATCTATCGGCGGCAATTGCGGTCTGAATCATAGAATCGACCGGATACCCCATCGCCCTGGAAAAACTCAGCAATTGCTCGGCCAGCTTTGTGAACTCCTGGCCCAGCGGCTGTGCCAGAAGCCCCTGTGCCCCGCTGGAGAGATCCATCTCTATCTCGATGTCGCCCTCCAATTCAACACCTTCCAGTCCCTGTATCAGAAAATCAGATAGCGCCTCGTTTATGTCTTTCATTTTCAGGGATTTTTTTTCTTCTGCCATTTTATACCCTCCTCCGTTTGCCATTTGAGCTTTAAGTGGGAGATGGAAGTGGGCGTTAAACTCAGGTTTTGCACCCACTTCCTGATTTGAATGGACGCGTGGCTCTATTGATCCACTAAATTTTAGTTAAAGCAATTTAAGTTTATTAATCTTTTGGTACAAAATAGGAGGACTGGTGGCGGACCATATTCAGATACCACAGCGGTTATGCCGGACATCAGTCGATGAAAACTATGGTATTGGCGCTAAATATGAGAAGCTGCGGAAAAAAGAATCAAATGACGGTGATTGGGTGCCCGCAAGGAGAGCCGTTTTCTGTGCCGTCTTTTTGCAATCTTCTAAATACAGTACCGGTTTTTTAAACTGTCACACCTCCCAGGCAGCCACTACCTTCTCTACATTTATGTAGTCCCTTCTGTCATTATTCTCCAGGACTATGACCCCATCGGCGCTTCCTACGAGCTTGCCGCGCATCCGCTCGTTCTCGTCTCCACCGAAATAGACCTCGATGCTCTTGCCGAAAAGATGTTCGGACATGAACTTGTCCAGCATTTTAAATGCCTCCTTGGTTTCTATATTATATCTCCTTTTCATTGAAATAGTTTGTGGTATTTTTGTGCAAAATCTTCAATTTAAGAAAAATTAATTAAACTCTTCTTTAGTTGATCAAGTGTATTTGATCATGATCAATCTCTTTTCATAATGGATTCAATTCGACCAAATACTATTTAAGGCTTCATTTAAATCAAATGCACTTGAAAAAAGACAAATTAATTGGTGATAAAAATGAGAATGATTGCCTGGTTGATTGTGCTCGCCCTGCTGATGGCCCCGTCATTTGCTGAGGAGCAGAAGATCTCTATTACCGACGAAGACGGCCGGAATGTAACCGTGGCTAAGAATCCCGGCAGCATTGTCTGCCTCTCACCAGGTGCTGCAGAAGTAGTATATGCTCTGGGGGAATCAGATCGGATAATTGCCGTTNNAGGAAAGTCCGGTCGCGATGCGGACCTTGAGAGGATAATCGAGCTGGATCCTGATTTGGTTATTGCCAAGACGGGCGCTCTTTTCCCTGAAGAGGACGAGCAGAAGCTGGTGGACTATGGAATTCCAGTCCTCAGGTATCGCCTTTTGCATATAGACGCCTTGATCCCAATGATTGATGATCTGGGCCGGGTTTTAGGAAAGGAAGAAGAGGCTTCTCTTATGGCCAATCAAATCTCCGGATATTATGGTTCCATCTTGAATCGGACAGGGGCAATACCGGATGACGATCGCCCATCGGTCTATTTCATGTCCATGGGCCACATCGATTGGACGGGCAACCGGAATTCAACCGGACACACCAGGATCGTGGAAGCCGGAGGCAAGAATATTGCGGCCGATCTGCGGACCACGGTGCCGCATGTGGACATGGAGTGGGTAATAGAGCAAGACCCTGAGATAATTGTCTACTCCATGTCACAAGGGCAATACAATTCGACTACGCCTACGATCGAAGAGATGAAGGCCAAGAGGGACGAGATCATGGCTATCCCTGGCTTCGAGAACATCGATGCAGTCGAGACGGGGCAGGTCTACATTACAGACATAAAGATGGCAAGCGGAATATCCGAGCTGGCGACTATGCTTTATTATGCCAAGTGGCTTCATCCCGACCTGTTCAATGATATTGATCCGCGGGCAGTCCATGAGGAGCTGCTAGAGAATTACTTCGACATGGATATCGAAGGCATCTATCAGGTTTATCCCGATGCGCCAGTCAAATCGGAATAACTGGATAAGCTTTGTTGATTATGATAAAGGAAGAGCAACTCTATTTTTTAAGTTCAAATTTGGATATTCATTGCTTTGCCTCATGCAGGGAGCTGAGAGGCACCACATAGGGACAGTTCTTGCCGCCCATTACCTCTGCCTCCACCTCGAAGACTGTCCTGATGTTCTCTTGAGTCAAAAGCTCCCTTGGACTGCCCACGGCATGGACCTTTCCATCCTTGAGCATGACCAGCCGGTCTGAGAAGCGAGCGGCAAGATTGAGGTCGTGAATGGCCATTATTGCCGAGACATCTGTTTCTTTGACCAGGAGGCGGACGGCCTCCAGCACGCCCATCTGGTGTTTTAGATCCAAACTGGCGGTGGGTTCGTCCAGGAGGAGCACGCCCGGCTCCTGGGCCAGTGCCCTGGCTATAAGAATTCTCTGCTTCTGCCCTCCTGAAAG
>DAWB01000244.1:0-4289 GCA_002505805.1 Methanosaeta sp. UBA80
GGCGTAACTCCGGAATGTCGGATAAACCGGGATGATTATAGTATTCAGCAAATGAGTCATAACCTCAGATTTTTTAAAATTTTTCAAAACATACTTTTATACCATTTTACATATAAAACCCTGTAAATCCATGGCAATGAGATGGGCTATTCGCCCGCCTTCGACCTCTTCTTGACCTCGTAACCAGCTTCAACTACAAATTTGATCATATCTCAATCATCTCATTGATGCTTTGGGAATTGTAGCTGCCCATCAGAGATCGAAATATACCTGGCTTTCATTGATCAATGACCTCTTTTTGGGCAGATATCCTTGAAGATCCCTCATCAAAATAGTCATATTGCAGATTGTTCAGCCCGGATGCATCTATTCCATCCAAAGCACAGTTTTATCGGCTGTCTCATTGCCAATAACCATGCTGCTGGGAAAATTGAATCTGATTATAGTTCCCCGCATATCTAAGAGCGGCGTCTGCAATAAAGAGACCAAAAAACCTTGGCGGCCACAACATTCATAATAAATATCGCCTTTTCCTAAAATATAAATCTGCTTGTCAACTGATTCTGATTGAAATCCTATCCGCAGAGTGAAGCCGCAGCGGTCTCCTTTCTCTGGGCCATGCGGTAGCCGGTGACGACCAATCTCTTCTTAGCTATCAGGCCGTCCAGATCGGCGTCCCCCGTGTCCACCAGCAGACGAGGTATCTCCGCCATCTTATGAGGGGTGGAGACTATGATCAGATTCTCCTCACGCACCCGCCGCAATACGGCCGGGCTGATCTGCTGGCTGCCTCTTCCCAGTATAAATCCCTGGGCTCCAATGGGGCTGACAATGATCTTTACACTGGTCTCTTTATCCAGTAGAGCCAGAAGATCCTTCTCTGATGCGTCCTTAATAATAAGCTGGCCGTTTTGGATCACATCCACTCCCAGAAGCGTCTTTTCCAGGCCCAGTCTCTCTGCTATCCTGGAAGTAGTGGTACCCGCCCCGATGATATAAGCCGATCCATCTCTCATGAACTCGGAGGCGAAGAGTGCGATCTGATCCTTAAATTCTTCTTCGTCTCCGGAAAGGTAGATCCTCTTCCTCTCCTGGACCAAAGCCGGTTGGTAGGGTGTTAGGGCTGCAGCATAAAGTCGGGTGGCCAGTTCTCCAGATCGATAGAGATCCTCATCCACATCGACGATCTCCGTCTGCCTTAATTTGATCTCTCCTCTTAAATATCTGACAGCCAGTTCCGCGGCTGCCTGGGGGCTGATGGCAAATACTCCGGAGTGCATCTTCACCCCGGCCGGGATTCCCAGCATGGGGATGTCGCTATTGGCCGAGGCAACATCCCTTGCCGTTCCATCTCCACCGCAAAAAAGAATGAGATCTACCTTCCTTCTCCCAAACTGCTGACAGGCGGCAATGGTATCGGTCTGTTTGGATCGGGGGGGTGGACTGTAAATTGTCTCATATGCCACGCCGCAGCTTGCCAGGGCATTCTCTCCCATGCTTCCGCCGGCAGTAAAAAATTGAATGTCTGTCCCCTTGCAGATGAGGGATTGAAGGCATGCCCTAGCCCTCTCCTCCGATTGAGGGATGGCGCCCCTGGCCAGGGCCTGGCCGGCCAGGCCATCGGTTCCCTTCAGCCCGACTCTGCCGCCCAGGCCAGCTATGGGATTGATGAGAAATCCTATCTTTGCCGTTCTCTCCTGGCTCATACCTTGGGCAGCTTGGCCAGGGACTGGCGCACCAGATCAGCAGGATACTCGTAGTCCACCAGCTTGCCGTCGTTATAGGCATCATAGGCGGCCAGATCAAATTGCCCGTGGCCGGAGAGAGAGATGAATATGGTCTTGGCCTCGCCGCTTTCTTTGCATCTTTTGGCCTCGTCTATGGCCGGCTTGATGGCATGAGCGGCCTCGGGGGCGGGAATGATTCCCTCAGAGCGGGCGAAGAGGGTGGCTGCCTCGAAGACCTCGGTCTGCTGCAGTGCAGTGGCCTCGATCAGACCATCACGCACCAGATTGCAGAGAAGAGGTGCGTCTCCATGATAGCGCAGGCCACCGGCATGAATTCCGGGCGGGATGAAATCGTGGCCCAGGGTGAACATCTTGATCACCGGGGCCATGCCCGCAGTATCGCCGAAGTCATAGGCATAAAGCCCCTTGGTCAGGGTGGGGCAGGCAGTGGGCTCGCAGGCCACCATGCGAAGATCCTTCTTGTCCTTCATTTTGTCCGGTATGAAGGGGAAGACCATTCCCGGGAAGTTGCTTCCGCCGCCGCAGCAGCCGAACATGACATCGGGGTAGTCCTCGGCCAGAGCAAACTGCTTTTGCAGCTCCAGGCCCTCCACTGTCTGGTGCAACAGGACATGATTGAGCACTGAGCCCAGGGAATAATTGGTGTCGGCGTGGCTGGCAGCATCCTCCACTGCCTCGGATATGGCTATGCCCAGGGAGCCGGGGGTATCCGGCATCTCTGCCAGGATCTTCCTGCCGAACTCGGTCTTGTCCGAGGGGCTGGAGAAGCAGTCCGCACCCCAGACCCGCATAGCGCTCTTCCGGTAGGGCTTGCTGTCAAAGCTGGAGCGGACCATATAGACGGTGCATTTGAGGCTGAAGAGGCAGGTGGCCAGAGATAAAGCCGAACCCCACTGGCCCGCTCCCGTCTCCGTGGCCAGCCGCTCTATGCCCTCTTTCATATTATAGTAGGCCTGGGGGACGGCGGTATTTGGCTTGTGGCTGCCGGCTGGGCTGACCCCCTCGTACTTGTAGTAGATCCTGGCTGGGGTCTTGAGAGCCTTCTCCAGGCCTGCGGCGCGATAAAGAGGAGTGGGCCTCCAGAGCCGGTAGATCTCCCGTACCTCCTCCGGGATGTCGATCCAGCGATCGGTGCTCATCTCCTGCCGGATAAGGGCTTTGGGAAAGATCATCTCCATGTCCTCGGCCTTGAGGGGCTCCAGCGTTCCCGGATGCAGAGGGGGGCTGAGGGGGGTGGGCATATCGGCAGCTACATTGTACCACTTCTTGGGGATCTCTTCCTCGTCGAGCAGATACTTGATCTTCATTTCCCGGACACTCCATTCCTTGACTAAATTGTATTCTTGTGTACATCGTTGATATTGTCTTATTTATTTAAAGGCTTTGAAATGGTCTGAAGAGTTTTCATCTGATGAGGATGAGGTCAAAGCTTTAAGGGGAGGTCAAGATTTATTTATCATGGATGAGATGGCCCTTGACATGAGCGGACAGACCCTGTCGGAGAAGATATTCTCAAAAGCCTCAGGAAAAGAGGCAAGAGCCGGTGAATTCGTCATGGCCAAGGTGGACAAGGCTATGATCCATGATATCACCGGACCGCTGGCGGTCAAGGGATTTTATGAGATTGCGGGCCGGGAGGGCAGGGTATGGGATCCTGCCAGGATAATCATGCTCTTCGATCATCAGGTGCCCGCAGACAGCCTCAAGGCGGCGGAGAATCATATAATGCTGCGCAAATTCGCGCAGGAGCAGTCCATACTCAATTATGATATCTTCTGCGGGGTGTGCCATCAGGTCATGCCAGAGATGGGGCATGTTCTTCCCGGAAATATAATCGTGGGCACTGACTCGCATACCTGCACCTATGGAGCCCTGGGGGCCTTTGCCACGGGCATAGGCTCAACGGACATGGCTTCTGTCTTCGCCACCGGAAAGCTCTGGTTCATGGTTCCCCAGACTTTGCAGCTGATCTTGAATGGCCAACTGGCGGAAAGGGTGACATCCAAAGATGTGGTGCTCCGGATCATAGGCGATATCGGCGCAGACGGAGCCAATTATCTGGCCTGCGAGTTCAAGGGCGAGGCGGCGGAGAGGATGAGCATCCCGGAGAGGATGACCGTCTCCAATATGGCCATTGAGATGGGGGCCAAGGCGGGAATATTCGACGCTGACGAGACCACCATAAGATATCTGGAGGAGAGGGTCAAAGACAGGGCGGCAATCAAAGAGAGAATAGTAAAGAGCGACGAGGATGCTTCTCTTTCCAGGCGGGCCTGGGACGTGAGCCAGATCGAGCCCCAGGTGGCCCTGCCCCATAATGTGGACAATGTCAGGCCCATCAGCCAGCTGCCGGAGACCAAGATCGATCAGGTCTTCCTGGGATCGTGCACCAACGGTCGCTTCGAAGATCTGCTCTTGGCCTCCCAGATGATGAAGGGCGAGCCTGTGGCCAAGGGCGTGCGCATGATCGTGGTGCCCGCCAGTCGGATCGAGTACATGAAGGCGCTTCGGGCCGGACTGGTGGAGAGGTTCATGGAGGCG
>DAWB01000244.1:4328-4535 GCA_002505805.1 Methanosaeta sp. UBA80
GGCCACATCCAACCGCAACTTCGTAGGAAGGCAGGGAAGCCCCCAGGCCTATGTCTATCTGGCCTCGCCTGCTACTGCTGGCGCCAGCGCCATCACCGGCTATATCACCGATCCCAGAGAAGTCTAGATGAAGATTGCCCTGAAGCTGGCTTATCTGGGGGAGGGCTACTTTGGCTTTCAGCGCCAGCCGGACCTGGTCACTGTTGT
>DAWB01000244.1:4560-6408 GCA_002505805.1 Methanosaeta sp. UBA80
GGGCCAGGTGATCGACTTCTGGATCGACGAGGACAAGGCCGCCCTGGCCCGGCCGCGATGTGTGAACGGCAGGCTGCCCCGCGACATCTGGAGCTGGGCCTGGGCGGTTGCCCCTATAGGATTTTCCGCCCGCTGGAACGCCCTGTGGCGGGAGTATCGATACCTTCTCTGGCATCCGGGGCTCGATCTGGAGACAATGCAGGCTGCGGCAGAGCGGCTCCTTGGCCAGCACGATTTTCGAAATTTCTCCTCCTCCAAGGTGGACACAGTCAAGACGGTGCAAAGGCTGGAGATCCGCGAGGAAGGGGAGCTGTTCATATTCGACATCCGAGCGGACGGCTTTCTCTGGAATATGGTGCGAAAAATCGTCGGCGCCCTGGAGAAAATTGGCTCTGGCCAGAAGGACCGGGCCTGGTTCTCGGAGCTTCTGCGCCCGGAGTCAAACCACGGCGCGCCCACTGCTCCTGCGGAGGGGCTGATGCTCATGGATGTGGGATATGAGGGCCTGGACTGGCAGGTGGATGAATACTCCCGCAGGAGAGCCGCCGCCGCCCTCGCGGCAACGGTTCAGAAGAGGATGGCAGGAGCGATGGTGGCCCGGGAGTTGGAGAGGGCCATGATGGAATGGAAGTGACAGGGCATTGCCCTGCATCCTAAAGATTCTCTTTTTCTTCTTCCACCAGTCCCAGCACATTGAGCAGGCCCAGCAGGTTCTCCCTTGAGAGAGAGCCGTCGGAGACCTTCTTTAAAACCTCTTTGGCATTGAAGGCCACNNGATGATCCGCCCCTTGGCCTCGGCGTCTATGATCTCCCCCTTGATCTCGCCGGTGAGAAGGCCATCTTTGATCTCCAGCTCATTGGCAAAGGCGTAGTCAAAGCCCAGACGCTGCTTGAGCACATCGGTGAAATAGGTGAACCCACCGCTGATCAGGGCGATCTTGTAGCCCACCTGCTTGAGATGATGGAGCAGCTCCTCCGAGCCGGGGGTAAGCTGCAGGTCGGATGCTATCTCCTGCAGGGTGCTCTCCGGCATTCCCTTGAGCAGGCGAACCCTCTGGCGTAAAGACTCCTTGAAGTCCATCTCCCCGTTCATGGCTTTCTCGGTGATGGCCTTCACCTGCTCGTCCACTCCGGCAAATCCAGCCAGCTTGTTGATGATCTCAAAGTCGACTATGGTCATGTCCATATCGAAGACTATGAGCCGCTTCTCCTTCCTGGAACGGCTCAGATCCTGGATCACCACATCCAGCCCCAGCCTCTCGCACTCCTTCTTCAGCCTGGCCCTGCATTCCTCTTCACTGCAATCGGCAAAATCCATGAGAAACTCTATGGAGATGAGATCTCCCCGGGCGGTGACCGAGGCCCTCTCGATATTGATCTTGTTGGCGGCAGCACTTTCCGCCACATCGCGTATGATGCCCACCCTGTCCCTGGCCAGGATGGTGACCACATAGAGGCTCTTGCTAGATCGGCGCCTGCCTTTGAACTGGCCCAGGGGAAGGAAGCTTGACTGAATTTCCATCTCCCGGGATATATCTGCCATGCGGTTCTGCATCTCTTTTGCGGTGATGCTCGCATAGGCAAAATCTGCAACCACAGACATGACGAATACTCCCTGCATCACCCTCTGGTCCATGTCCACAATATTCACACTCTGCCGGGCGGGCTCCTTTAGAATATCCCCAATGAGCCCCGGCTTGTCCCGGCCCATGAAGGACATGACCCAGAGATCCTCTTTCAGAGAAGGCATTCCTCCTTTTCCTGCCGCTCCATCTGCAACTGCCAGGCTATCCAAGCCTAAATACTTTTTCCGCCCCTAACGCCCCTGTAGAGTCCCGAAACTCTTGA
>DAWB01000069.1 GCA_002505805.1 Methanosaeta sp. UBA80
AATTTTATTATAATGAATATTCTAAATTTTATTATTACTAAAGGAAAAGTTAGAATTGCTCATTCCAGGCGTCAGCCTACACTTTGCATTATTCGTCTCGCAAAGTTGATATCTGATGCACTAAACATTTATGCGAAAAAAAATGAATGTAGATATTGCTTCGCTCTTGGATCAGGACGTCTATTCACAGAGAGGAGTTTTTGTTGGCCGAGTGGAGGATGCGGTCCTGGATCCTGAGAACGGAATTGTAAGTGGCCTGGCGATAAGGGACGTGAACCGGGATCTCTTTGATAAGAAGAGCGGAAAAGGGATCATAATACCATTCCGCTGGGTTGTAGCTGTAGCTGATATAATTATTATCCGTCATCCGGTAAAAAATGCAAAAAAACCAAGAGAGATCGATTAGTCGGGAGATCTTCTCCGGCCTGTATGCGCCCGCCCCGCTGGCAGTTAGGGCTGACGGAAGGGGATTTAAAAAATTACTGGAAGGAAAAGGGAAGCCCTATGACATCGATTTCGCCCACTCTATGGTTCGGGTGACGGAAAGCGTATTTTCTGATTCCGGCCTGGCTCCCAGCTTAGCCTTTACATTCTCTGATGAAGTAAGTCTCATCTATATGAAGACTCCTCTAGCTGGCCGGGTGGAAAAGATCGATTCTTTGGTGGCCGGCTACCTATCGGCTGCACTTTCTCTTGAACAGGGGAGGCTTGTCTCCATGGACTGCCGCACTATACCTCTCTGCAGAGAGCAGATCATCAGGTATCTGGCAGAGCGTCAGGATGAGACCTGGAGAAATCATATCTTCTCTTATGGCTTCTACATGCTGAGGAAGGATGGACTGAATCCCGCCATGGCTATGGAGAGATTGCGTGGCCTCTCCGGGCCGCAGATACATGAGCTGGTCTTTCAGAAGGGCATAAACCTGGCTAAAACTCCTGCCTGGGAGAGGAGAGGTGTGATGGTCTACCGTAAAGAAGGAAAGCTGGAATCGGATTGGAATCTACCTCTTTATTCTTCAGTAGAGGGCTCAATATTCCTGAAGAAGATCTTAGGGATCAATTCTATAAAATTTTAGTTAGGTATCACCAAAGATCTGTCGCTTGAAAGGCAGTTGTCTTTTTATCCATTTTCCGATAGGATCAGGAAATATCTCTTGATTATATCCCTGTTTTCTGGAGGAAGGCTTTCTATATACAGCTCAGAAGGAACTGCTGTCACTTCTCCGACCTGTGATTTCTGGAAGGCGCGTTCTATCGGATCCGTATTTGTGGCTAGGGATCCTGCCCCCATTCCTGGATAAAGCATTATATCCATCTTATTCTCATTTAAAACCGCCAGAGAGGGTCGGCCGAAGATATTGCCCGTCAAATTAATCTCATAGCTGGGGGGCTGCTCTTCAGCCTTATCTTCAAAGGCAGAAAGAGCCTTATCTCTTATCTCAGTCAAGGCCTGAAAATCAGATGGATTGATTATCTCGCTTTTAGAGAGTATTGTAGCCGCTCCTAATAGGATTATAAGGAAAAGGGCTCTGCTATTTATCTCCCTTGAGTCTAGTATCGTATTGGGCTTTATGGAATTAAGGCTGACTTTCAGTTCCTGAGCCAGGCTTTGCATGGGCAGGCTTTCGAGATCGCTATTATCGTAACCGGTACGCGCTTTTTCAGAGAGTTTTTCACCTAGCAGGTTAAAGATATCCGGCCTTCTTCGCATCTTTATCAGTCTCGCGGCAGCTAGCCCGAGAATTATAGAAAGAATGGCCGGCGATCTCGCGATGAGGAGCGAATCTTTATAATAGAAATTCATAAAGGCTGGCACGCCAATTACCAAGGCCAGGCAGTAAATAGCTATAGAGATCAGCGCAGCATTGAGGAGCACAACATTCCTTTCGTGCCGCTGCTTAGCATCCATCAGCCTCTTCAAAGGCTGAAGGAATTCATAAGGCCCTTTCATAATATTTATTCGGAAGGCTCTAATAAATACTTTCCTGGAGTTTTATCCTTCTTTGCTGGAAAGAGTTTATATCGCCTAGTCTATTCTCCATTATATCATTCACTTGGTGCATAGCCTGGCAAGAATAGAAAAGGTCACCCCGATGGAAAGATGTTTGGCATCGATGGATTAAGAGACAAGCTCCTGGCAGTCCTTTTAGCTTTTGCCATATTGCCAATGGGATTTATAGGAATTCTATCTCTGGGAGAGATGAATCGGGCATCCTCTGATATTGAGAATAATATTACTAATCTATCGACATCTCTGAACCGCTCCGCTCTCGCGGCTGGGTCTCATGAGGCAGATCAAGTGCAACTGGCTGAAGCCAAGGCCCGTCAGCTTGACGCTTTCTTCCTAAGGATCGCTTCCGAAAATGAGCTGGTCGCGAGATATGCAGCCAGCAGCAGCGGAACGAAGAACTGCGACACGCCAGCCGGAATATGGATTGCTCCAACCGGCTCCGACAAGACGGCATCAGCGAGAAGGGATGCTACGGCGAGGTCACTGTGTGCTCCGGCTATGCTGATGCAGGAGCTTCATAAGGCCGATTCCTCTATCTCTCTCTCATATCTAGGAAGCGATGATGGGGTTCTCGCAGTCTGGCCATACAGCAATAAAACCCTGAGCAATGCCGCGCCTTTCAGCTATCAGGACAAGCCCTATTATGAAGAGGCAAAGAAGCAGAAGAAGACCATCTGGACAGGGCCATATTTGGATGCAAAGGGCAAAGAAGTGATTACAGTTACAACTCCTTTCTTTCGCCAGGGTAAATTTGCAGGCATAGCAGGGATGGATATACCATTATATCCAATTTATAGCGATCTTTCATCTCTTAGAGGACGCGGATTTCCCTTTATAATCGATTCTAAAGGCTTAATATTATATCGTCCTAAAGTTAAGCCAGATAGCTATCTAAATAATCTCTTTGCCTCGGATAATTTCGTTGAATCTGCGGACCCTGAGATAGGAGATTTGGGCCGAGAGATGCTCAAGCAGAGCAAAGGCTCCATTCTGGTTGATCTGGATCAAGGTGATGGATACTTGGCTTTTTCGCGCATAAACACTCTTGGCTGGACTTTGGGCTTTGCCTACGCCGCAGAAGAGATGAGCCTGCCAGCCAGATATATTGATTCCGGCATCAAAGATGTGGCCAATAGCACAATTTCTAGCCTTGAAGATGCCTCGCGGAGAGTTGGGATCTATGCAATGCTGGTGTTCCTTTTATCTGCTCTCTCAGTGATAGCAGCGGGATACTGGCTATCTGGACGGATCGAGGAGGAACTAGCCCATATCATCCATGCCACAGATAGAATTTCTGGCGGCGATTTTGAGGTTGAGTTAAAATCAAGCTCAGAACTGTCCGGCCTGGCAGCCTCTTTTAATAATATGGCTATAGCCCTTCGGGAACAGCTGGGAAGAAAAGAGCAGGATGCGTCTATCCGGAATGCGTGCAACATAGAATCAGCATTTCTGGAAAATCTGAAACGAAGCCTTGCGCCACAGATAATGCCTTCGCAGGATGATTATGATATTCGTGTATTATATTGGCCATCTCCGGCAGCAAGCTTTGATCTTTATAACATCGAGGAGACAGAGGGAAGTGTAGTCTTAGCCATGGCTGATGTGGATGGCGATGGAGATCAGGCTGCAATGATCGCTATAATGTCTAAGACTCTTTTTCTTGCTTCAGCCAATAAATTGGATCCTGAAAAGGCCATTGGAGGCTTGAACTCCCAGATAGTCCGGCACGGCCAAGGGGCCAATCTAGCAGCTTTTTATGCCGTTTTGGATCCGCTAAGGCATACCCTGGAATATGTTAATGCCGGATTTAATCCTCCTTTCATAGTCGATCCAGGAGGAATGGTTGACACTCTGGGCGGTGGTGGCCTGGCTTTAGGCATGCTGGAGCAAATAGAACTGCAGAATACCCTGATTCCTCTTCAGCCAGGCGATGTCATGGCCATCTATTCCGACGGGGTCATAGAGGCAGAGAACGGCCTTGAGAATCAGTTTGGCGTTGAGCGGCTGATAAATCTGGTTATTGCTAATAGAGGTCGTCCCGCTTCTGAGATTCTGCTGGCGGTGGAAAGAGACCTACTGGAACATACAAAAGCCAGACCGGTTGCCTCTGATGCAGCTCTTATCATCCTTAAGCGATTGCTGTGAATGCATTTTCTCAAGTGAGATCTACTTTCAATTGGCAGGATAAAATTTATTATAGGCAAAACTTAAATAGTAGTTGTCCTTACGCAAGAGGGCCGATGAGGCATCGCAGGACAAAGGCTGCGACCCCGATCTGATGAAGGGCCGAGTTCCAATCTGCGATACAAAGAAACAGGTGGAGACGCGAGCTATTTCGTGTCTGACATTGGTCTTGGCGACTCAGCCAATTC
>DAWB01000221.1 GCA_002505805.1 Methanosaeta sp. UBA80
GGACGGAGAACCCGGAGGTTTCGGTCCAGGGGCAGCGGAGCGGAGTTTACGGAGCGGAGCGATTTGGCCGAAACCGTAGGGTCGAAGTCCGAATGCAATCGAGATTAAGAAGACCTGCTAACTAATGCAATTATACCGGTTTTCGCCATAATGCGGTTAGTGTGGGTAATTGCAGGGCAAGAAGGAGAGGAACTCCATCGACCATGAAATCTTTCTTAAGAGCTGATGCCTGAGACTACCGCATTACCCGCGAATTCCCTAAAAACGGATAGCATNNGGCGGATTTAGTCCGCGGGTAGTTCATTGGAGACAACCTGCAAACTATATCATGGATTTCTGGTTCCATGCATATGAGCAATGTCATGCGAGACATAACCAATAGGAGACTGTATTTTTAAAGGATGGCTCGGAGTTCGATACGGACCCCTATTGGACGTTGATCTGGACGAATGAGATAAAATATCCTAATTTTAATGAAAGATGACAGTTCATGTTGGCATTAATTCCACATAAGAACAACCTGTAATGTTCTTACTGCGTTAGAAAACTATTTGTATCAGAATGTGCTATAGAAACTCTCAGCGAGAACTAATAGCCATAATTAATATGCCCTATCAACTTCCATAAACCGCATGGCACAGCTCTGAACGTTGGCCGTTAGGCCAACAAATTGCCATAATTGCGGGAACCGGTTCNNAGGCCCGGAAGGGAGCAGACCCACCGCGGGTAACAGTCGCTTGCAGGTTTAAGGGGAGGAGAAGGCATCGGGATTAACTGGCATGCAAGCTCTTTGGCAACCGCCGGCGGGCCTGCCATTTTAACAATCATATTCTTTCTTCCAGGCATATTTTGAAACCCGAATTTTATGTAGTCTAGATGGATATCGGAAAGGCTTTTCGGGGGATAACTGTGACGGAGATCCGGGGAGGGGCAGGCGGAAGGGCATTGCTCCGCAGAGGCGGGCCGGAGACTACCGTATCGAGTTCCGCCTAAAGATGAAGATTAGATGACCGTCGTTGAATTAGCCAACAGCATCAAAACTATTATCATATCAGAGGGATGAGTATTGCTTTGGAGGATGGTATGCCCAGGGCAAAGGATTTGAGAGAAGCTTATAACAATTTTTACGTCGAACCGCTAAAAGAGGATCAGGAGTTCAAGGAATTTTATGTGGAGCGGCAGGGCGTCGTCTCTCCCATGATCGATCTGAAGGATCGTATTGAGCTGGCCGCTCGCGAGGAGAAGTATCTATTTCTGGGTTTCAGGGGCTCGGGAAAGAGCACTGAGCTTTATCGTCTGGAGGCTGCTTTAGATAAGAGCCGTTTTCTGGTGGTGAATTATTCCATCCGAGATGATTTAAATCTAAGCGATTTTGATTTCCGGGATTTCTTCGTTTCCATGGCCCTTAAGGTCTATGACATTGCCAGCGCTGAAAGCATTCCTCTTAATCCTGATATCGAGAAGGATTTTCAAGATTTTGCCAAGAGGATAACGAACATAACCGAGGAAGAGGTAACCAGCCAGAGTTCAGGAGGCCTTTCATGGAGCAAGATCATCACTCTCAAATTGAGCCGGGAGGCAAAGACAAGGCAGTGCCTGAGGACAGAGCTGGACCAAAAAATCAGCGACCTCATCCAGAGACTTAACTGGATGATATGGGATATCGAGAATAAATCTGGAAAGAAGCTGGTTATAATTGTAGACGATCTGGATAAATTAGCCAGAGGCCAGCAGTCGGAGGACTTTTTCTATAAGAACTATCAGCTCCTCATCGAGCCGAACTGCTTTGTGGTTTATACCTTTCCTATTCCTCTGGCCTTTAATCCTCAATATGAGAACGTCCGGCATGCCTTTACCAGCGATGTGACTCTCCTGCAAATGCCCATCTGGAAGAGAAATGGTGAGAGGCACGAAGCGGGAAGGAAGTTTTACACAGATGTTATATTGCAGAGAATAGATCCGAAGCTTCTGGATGCAGGCGTTCTGGAGTATGCCATTGAGTCCACAGGCAAGCTCACCGAGCTGGTGGAGGTCATGAAAGAGGCTTCACTTAATGCCTTTCGCAGTGGACAGGAGCGCATAGCAGAGAAGGATGTTGCAGCGGCTCTGGATAAGCTGCGAATGACATTCGACCGAACCCTGACCGAGGCTCATAAGAAGAAGCTGCTGAAGATCAACAGCTGCAAAGAGGCCAGGGAAGAGGATCCTGATTCGGTTCTGACCCGCGAGCTTCTCTTCAGCTTGACTGCGGTGGAATACGAGGATGATCAGGGCAGATGGTGCGAGATCAATCCCATGCTCATCCCCCTGGTGGAGAAATGGAATCAGTCTCCTTAGAGGATCTGGAGGAGGTGGATCTCCTGCTCACTGGGCTGGAGATCTCCAGAGGAAGAGGAAACCTGATCCTCTGCTCGGTCGCCTCTCCGGCCTATCGAGATAAAGTAATAGCGGCGGTAGCAGCCCATTTTTCTAGCAGAGTCCTGCCAGTGGAGAGGGGAGACAAGCTCATCTCCGACCTGCGGAATGCGAGGGCAGAGAAAGAAGAGATTCTCATCTGGACGCTTCCTGAGAGGCTCAGCGATGATATTCTGGATGCGCTCAACAACTTTCGAGAGCTTTTTTACGATTCCGGCGTGCCCAACCTGGTCTTCATAACGCCGGCTGGAGTGGATGAGGTAATCTGGAAAGCCCCCGACTTCTGGAGATATAGAGGAGGATACCATGTTCTGAAGGGCGAGGCCAAGGGATTGGGCTTTGAGGCCATAGGAGCGTTCTCGGTTCCTTTGGACTTCAGCTATAAAAGCAAGGATGAGCTTCTCCGGCGTAAGAGGATAAATGAGCATCTATTGGAGAAGATGCAAAACAAAAAAGAGAAGGCAAATATCCTGAACGAGCTTGGAACGATCAGTTATTTTCTGAGCGAGCCCAGAAAAGCAATCGAGTTCTATGAGCAGGCCCTGGCCATCGCCAGGGAGATTGGAGACCGACGGGGCCAAGGAAACGCACTGGGCAACCTCGGGAATGCTTATTCTGATCTGGGTGAGCCCAAGAAGGCCATCAAGTTCTATGAGCAGGCCCTAGCCGTCGTCAGGGAGATTGGAGACCGATGGGGGGAAGGAACCTCCCTGGGCAACCTGGGAGTTGCCTACTCAGAGTTGGGCGAGCTTCGGAAGGCCATCGAGTTCTGTAAGCAGGCCCTGGCCATCGCCAGGGAGATTGGAGACCGNNCGGGAATGCTTATTCTGATCTGGGCGAACCCCGCAAGGCCATTGAGTTCTATGAGCAGGCCTTGAAGATATCCAAAGAGATCGGAGACCGGCGCGGCGAAGGAGCCGACCTGGGCAACCTGGGGAGTGCTTACTCGGATCTGGGCGAGCCCCGAAAAGCAATCAAGTTCTACGAGCAGGCTCTCAAGATCTTTGAAGATATCGAAGATCCCTATGCTGAGAAAGCAAAAAGATGGTTGCAGGAATTGGAAAGCAGCTAGCCTGTTTTAGATCTGATCTTTTCGGGAAGCTGCCTTAGGAAAGGCGGCCCTCCGTCGACGTCATCCTAATTGCCGTCTGCTTTGAACGCCTCGTGGAAAGCTACGCTGCCTCGCGGATTATGCCCATCGAACGACAGGCCGAAGAAAACCTCCGGCGGCACTCCCTCCAGCACCAGTCCGGGCAGGTTTTGAAAGCCGAATTTCACGTAGTACTCCGGATGCCCCACCAGGCAGCAGCCTCCCGCGCCCATATCTCTCAGCCGTGACAGCCCCTCTCCTATCAGGGCTTTGCCGACGCCCTGCCGCTGCAGCTCCGGCAGCACCGAGATCGGCCCCAGGCCATACCAGTTTGCAGTGCCGTCTGAGATGGCCACGGGAGAGAAGGCGATGTGGCCAATCACCCGGCCATCCAGTTCTGCGACCAGAGACAACTT